>DATEXU010000062.1:0-20602 GCA_035256645.1 Thermodesulfobacteriota bacterium
TAATGAAAAGGCCGAAAAAGCTCTTAAGCAAAGAAAATTGCTCCAAACCGGAATTGATTCCTGGGAAAGTCAGCGCCATGCGTTGGAAGAGACTAAAATACTTTTTCAATTAGCCCAGGAAGAAAACGACGAGAAGACCGCGTTAGAAGTTGAACAGAGCCTTATCCAGATCGAGCAAAGCATCTCCAGCCTTGAATTACAGCAAATGCTCAAGGAGAAGGAGGATGAAAAAGGCGCGATTGTGGTTATCCACTCCGGAGCTGGAGGGACCGAGTCGCAAGACTGGGCCTCCATGCTGCTGCGCATGTATCTTCGCTGGGCTGAAAAAAACAATTATTCTACCGAAATAGCCGATACCCTGCCGGGAGAGGAGGCCGGGATAAAAAGCGCCACGTTTACGGTTAATGGTAAATATGCTTATGGGTTTTTAAAAGCCGAGGTAGGGGTTCATCGATTGGTTCGGATTTCACCCTTTGACTTTAACCGGCGACGTCATACTTCTTTTGCTTCCGTGTTTGTTTATCCGGATGTGGAGGATGATATTGCAATTAAAATTAATGAAGATGAACTGAGAATTGATACCTATCGGGCCAGCGGGGCGGGCGGACAACACGTTAACAAAACCGACTCAGCTGTTCGGATTACTCATATTCCTACCGGGCTTGTTGTGCAATGTCAAAACGAGCGCTCTCAACATAAGAACAAAGCGATGGCGCTGAAGATTCTTAAAGCTCGTCTTTATGAACTTCAGCAAAAAGAAAAAAATCAGAAAATGGAAGAAATGCATGCCACTAAAAAAGAAATCGCCTGGGGAAGCCAAATCCGTTCTTATATCATGCAGCCATACCGGATGGTAAAAGACCATCGGACCGATATTGACGTGGGAGATGTAGATTCGGTGATGGATGGTGATCTCAATCAATTTATTCAGGCGTACTTATTGTCGAGGGGGGCCAAGAGTAAACCTCGTTAGAAGGCTTTCACACGGGTCATTCATCCCGTTAGAAAATTTTCTAATGGGATTTACCCCGTGCTTCTTCACCCTGTTAGACATTTGATATCTATAACGGGGCTTTTCTAACGGGGTAAAAAAAAATTGAGCAATAAGGATCGCAAAGTGGACTACTCAGAAATAAAGTTTTCTCCTGAAGAATTAAACCGCTATAACCGGCAAATCATTTATCCGGACTGGGGAATTGAAGGACAACAAAAGGTTAAGCAGGCAACCGTGTTTATTGCCGGAGCAGGAGGATTGGGTGGTCCGGTTTCGATTTACTTGGCTGTTGCGGGGGTGGGGAAGCTTAGGATTTGTGATAACGGCACGGTTGAGCTTTCCAATCTCAACCGCCAGATTCTTTATACTGACGAAGATCTTCACCAGCTAAAAGTTGTTTCTGCCAAAAAAAATCTTAAAAAACTTAATCCTCACCTTGAGATTGAGTGTTTTTCCGAAACGATCTCTCGGGATACTATTGAGGGGTTGGCAGGAGACGCCGATATTATCGTTGATTGTTTGGATAACTTTGAAACTCGTTATATCCTCAATGAATATGCGGTAAGAAAAAAATTGCCCTTTGTCCATGCCGGGATCGAAGGAATCGCCGGACAACTTACTTTTATTCACCCCCCTGATACCCCGTGCCTCCGGTGCATCATACCCGAGGCTCCTCCCCCAAAGATTTTTCCGGTCATTGGAGTAACCCCCGGTATTATAGGTTGTTTAGAGGTAAATGAAGTTTTAAAATATTTAACCGGAATCGGATCGAACCTGAAAGGGTTCCTTTTAATTTGGAATGGAAACGATACCGATTTTTATCGTATCGAAGTTGCTAAGGACCCCAATTGTCCGGTTTGCGGGCAAAGAGCAAATGCAGTTAGTGGTGAGGGTATTAAATAGGTGCTTTATGTAAAGCCCCTATTTTCGGTCTTCTATGCAAGGCCAGTTATTGTGTGGCGACCAACAAGAAAGATTCATTTTAAGGAGGAGGGCCCATGGAAACCGCAATAATAAACAAAGTAGTAGTGCATTTTCAGAACGGGACAATCATGAAAGGGACAACCGGTGATTTTTTCCCCAACAGAACCTACTTTCATTTAATTGATGGTGAGGGAAAGACTGAAGCAATTGACGTGGACCAGTTGAAGGCGATATTTTTTGTTAAGGATTTGGTGGGAGACAAATCGCGTCCTGATCACTATGACATAACCACGGCAGGAGCGGGCCGAAAGATACGGGTTGAGTTTTTTGATAATGAGGTAATAATCGGTCATACCTTGGGTTACTCTCCCGATCGACAGGGATTCTTTATTACACCGGCAGATCCGCAAAGTAATAACGGACGAATTTTTGTCGTAAGAACAGCTGCTAAAAACATTAAATTGCTATGAGTGCTGGTAGAGCGCAAAGACACCCTTTTATTTTCCCTTAGTGTTGTCTCTATTCCGGAGATAATTTATAAGACGCCGATTCTTTCCTTAATCGTTTTTACAATATCCTCCGGCTTGTCAAGTACCGTAATTAAGTTTAAATCCTCAGGGGAAATCAATTTCCTTGTCAAAAGGGTGGATTTGATCCAGTCCAAAAGGCCGTTCCAGTAATCTGACCCGACCAGTATGACCGGAAATGGTTTTATCCGTTTCGTTTGTATGAGGGTCAGTGCTTCGAAGATCTCATCCAGTGTGCCAAAACCTCCCGGCATGCCGATATAGGCCTGAGCATATTTGACAAACATTAGCTTGCGGACAAAAAAGTACCTGAACTCCAGTTTAATATTGGAATAGATGTTTGGTTCCTGTTCCAGGGGTAGGTGGATATTCAACCCGATTGACTTAGCGCCGCCTTCCCGCGCTCCTTTGTTGCCTGCTTCCATGATCCCGGGGCCGCCGCCGGTAATGATATGATAACCATTTTTCGCTAACTCTCGGGCAATGGTGACGGTCTTTTCGTAGGTCTCATCTCCCGGTCGGACCCGGGCAGAGCCAAAAATAGAAATGCAGGGATAAAATTCGGATAAGGTTTCAAATCCATCAACTAATTCAGCCAAGACTTTAAACAGCCGCCAGGTATCTTTGACGGTCATTACATCAATGAGGTATTGATTTTCGGGAATCATGATGGCCCTTTCTTAAAAAAAATTAAAAATCAATTTCAAAACTTTCTTTAAATTTTGGAATAATTACGTCCCAGCCAAACAAGGTAGTGATTTTTTCTGCCAGCGATTGTGCGGCCTCCGGTTCTCCGTGAACAATAAAGGTTTTTAACGGTGGCCGGTTAAATCCCATAAGCCAGGCAAGGGTTTCGTTATAATCAGCGTGAGCAGAAAAACCCGAAATATTTTCGATTTTAGCACGGATCGGGATTTGCTGGCCATGAATTTTTACCGTTGGTTTTCCTTCCAATATAGTTCGGCCGCGAGTTCCTGCCGCCTGGAATCCGATAAACAATACCGTATTCTGGGGATGCGGAAGCCGGTGGGCAAGATGATGAAGAATGCGGCCTCCTTCTACCATGCCGCTTGCCGAAATAATAATGCCGGGATTTTTTAGTGCATCAAGCTGTTTGGACTCTTCGGTGGAGCGGCAAAATTTAATTTGTCGCGTCTTCAGGACATGTTTCCCTTCCAGTTCCAATACTTTGGACTCCATGTCATAATCTGCTTTTCTTTTTTCAAAGACAATAGTGGCATCTATAGCCATGGGGGAGTCCACATAAACCGGTAGTGAAGGAATTTTCCCCTGCTCTTCTAATTCTCGAATGCAGTATAATAACTCTTGGGTACGGCCCACGGCAAAAGAGGGGATAACCAACGATCCACCCCGTTTTACACTTTCATTGATTACCCGGGCCAATTCTTCTTCTGGTGGTTTGGAATCATGGAGCCGGTCACCATAGGTAGATTCAAGAACAAGGTAGTCCACTTCAAACACCTGAACCGGATCTCTCAGGATTGGGCGAGAGGGACGACCAATGTCGCCGCTAAATAAAATTTTTCTGACTCTCTGGTTGGAGGTGTTTTTTATGTCAACAAAAGCGGAGCCTAAAATATGTCCGGCATCCCTAAACTTTACTCGAAGAGAATCGGTGACAAAGAAGTCTTGTCCATAAAAAACCGGGTCAAAAGATTTTAGGGAATTTTCCGCATCCTTTACGGTATACAAAGGAAGCGCCGGCTCGTGTTTTGAAAACTTCTTTTTATTGGCCCAGTAGGCATCTTCTTCCTGGAGGTGGCCGCTGTCCCGGAGCATAATCCTGCAGAGATCAAAGGTAGACCAGGTACAGTAAACTTTTCCGGTAAAACCTTGCTTGACAAAACGAGGCAAATAACCGGTGTGGTCTAAATGGGCATGTGTCAAGAGAACACGGTCGATTTCCGCGGGAGGGATTGGAAAGGGTTCCCAATTTTTCAGGCGATCTTGTTTTAACCCCTGGAATAAACCACAGTCAATAAGTAATTTTATTTTTTCAGAATCCAAAAGAAAACGTGATCCGGTTACTGTTCCATTTGCGCCCAAAAATGTCAATTGTGCCATTTATACCTCCTGCATGGTAGGAAAAATATATGTTGTTTTTTTTTGGCTCATAATTTCATTGAACAAAAAAAGAAAGGGGAGTTTTCCATTTGTTTCCGTCAAAATACCATTTACCTGGAATACCCTTATGAATTTGTAATACCGGTGATTTCAGCCAGTTTATAACTTCTTGATAATCACAATTTATTTTCCTGAAAGCCGCGGAATTTCCCCCGCGGTCAGGGTGATGATTAAGAGCTTGCTTTCGATAGGCAGATTTTACGGTTTGATAGGCGTGGCGTGATCGTAAGTCTTTATGAGTTAATTTCAGAGAAGCCAAAAACTTATTTACCCGCATGGGGCTTTTAACTTCACAAGGAATGACCGCATCCGGACAGATGGTATCTTTTATGGCCAGATTCAACACCTGTTGGGACGCTCGATACCTTTTGCCGGTTTGATTTTTTTTATACCACCAAACATTGCCTAATTCATCAGTCAAATGGTAGAGCGCTTGGGATGGATTTTCTTTATGCGAGCGATGATACATAAAACGGTAAACCTTTTTGGAACCTTGCGGTTTAATATCTAAGACTAAAAAAGATTCAGTAAAAGAAAAGGTCGCATGTCGGGTCCCTAAAGCCCGCAGAAGGCCGGATAAGATATGAAGACGGCGGAAGAGTTGTTGCCGGCATTCTTGAGAACAATACCGTCTCCTACCAAGAATTTCTGATGTTCCACAGGATGGGCACAGTTTCTTTACTTTGCGTAAGGCGGATATAGCTTTATCTTTAATGTTATCCATGGCAGGAGAATTATAACAGTATTTGCTTGGTTGCAAAAGCTTTTTTGTCCTGAGAATTAATTGCAGTATCTCGTGGGGTGATCTGGTGATTGAAAGAGGAACCAGTGAAAGAAAAAGATTTTCTTTTCCTCCTGCATCGGAAAGCGAGAAATTTTCTTAGATTATTTACCCCGTTAGAAATGCCCGCTTGCCCTGTTAGATATCAAATATCTAATGTAGTGATGCAGAAATATCTTTACTTTAATTGTCATTCCGGGCTTGACCCGGAATCCAGTGTTTTTGGGCTGGATTCCCGCCTTCGCGGGAATGACAGTCTTGGAGTTTATGTAAAGAAGTGTTGATTCACTATACTAACGGGGTGAAGAATATTTTTGCAAAGTATTTATCAACTTTTGACCGGGAGGGGTAGGTGTAATCTTTTTATCGATCAGGATATCGCGGGCGGAAAGTTCTTTTCCGTAGAAAGCCCGGTTCGCATCCTGGTTTTGAAAAATGGTGGCCCCTTCCAAGGAAAGCCCCGCAAATAAGCCTTTACTTCGTGAGTATGATAACATTTCAGCTTTTAAAAGAATATCCACCCCCGCTTCCGCCCTTCGTCCCACCGGGCCGGCAGCAATACCAACATCACCCCCCAGCTTTACTTTACTGGTCAAAAGGCTATCAAGCCCTCTTTTTGACGTGATGACCAGTACTAAATCAATTGATTCAGCGCCTATTTGCAAACCCCAACTCCCACCTCCAATAGTGAAAAAAGCCGGAGCACTCCAGTTGCCGGTTTCAGGATCATGAGCGCAGATAATTCCTTTTCCACCTTTTGCACCGAATATAAATGCTCCTTTTAACACATTGGGAAAGATGGCAACCGCCCTACAACACTTTAAAAGATCTGAAGGGATCCCTTTTTCAGGCATTCCCATTATCTCATTGATAACATCAGTAGAATTTTCCACTCGTTCTTCGAGTTTCCCCGCAAAACAAGTGACCGAAAATAAAAAACAGCACAATAAGGTTATAAAAATAGAGAAAAGATTGATTTTCATTTTATCTCCTTTTATTAAAGATGTATTTTTCCATTTCACATCTCATCACTTGTTACTTCTTTCATGAAGATTATCTTGTCATCACCGAGCCGATAAAAATCTTTGAGCATCGTAACCAAACGAAACCCATGGTTTTCATAAAAAGTTCTTGCAGCGGTATACGGAGCAGTAGAAGAGGTGTCGATATAGATGCGACGTGCCTTTTCTTTAACCACAAAATCTCCCATAGCTTCAAGGAGTTTTTTACCAATGCCATTCCGGGAAAATTTTTCGTCTACCGCAATCCAATAAAGGTCGTAACATCGGTCGGTCATGGGGATGGGGCCAAAACAGATAAACCCAGCAATATCTCCATTGCCCTCAAGCGCGCAAAATGTATAATATTCTTTTCTTTCGGGAAATGCAAGGGTATCCTCAATGACTTCTATGGCAACCTCGATTTCTTTTTCATTAAACGTGCCCCGTTGTCTTATGAGATGAAAAAGTTTTTCCTTATCGTGGGCAATGATCGGTCGAATGATAATATTTGGTTGTGGTTTTGTACGGTGCTTTTCAGAGGCAGTCAATTGCATAATTATTTTTTCTCCTGCGAGGATGCAATGTTTGGAATAAGGTGTCGTGATTCCTTCAGGTTGAAAGCATAAAAAAGGATGGACACTGTTTAATTATCTTAGGTGAGATTTTATACTCTAATCCTGAAAACGCGGGATGGAATGCATCGCCGATTATTCTTTCAATCACGCGTTTCATGCTTATTCCGGCCTGGGCGGCTGCAGCAACAAAACCACAATCAGGTGAGATGCACGGATTGGCGTTTACTTCCAAGACAAAGGGGTTATTGCAGGCGTCCACTCGAAAATCTACCCGGGCATAACCATGCAACTCAAAAAGATTCCAGCATTTTTTTGCAATTTTTTTAAGTCGGCGAAGTAAGGCATGATCTTGAAGAGACGAAAATTCAAAGGTTCGAGGCGTGTGAAGATATTCAAAAGAGCCTTCAACCCATTTGGCACGGTAACATACTATTTTTATTTTTTCCTGAGGATAATCTTCGAATATAATCTCACCCGGGGGAAGGACTTCCGGTCCTTTTGGTGATGCCAAAAGGGAAAGGTTGAATTCCCGGCCTTCAATGTATTGTTCAGCGATACATTCGCCCCCGAGTTGATCTTCTTTAGACTGGATCGCGTTGAAAAGCTGATCATTATTTTCTACTTTGATTACTGAGTGTTCATCAATTCCTTGTGAGGCATGTTCCCAAACAGATTTAATAATATATAAGCCGCTCACTTTTACCTTTTTATTGTGTTTGAGTTCCTCGAGCGAAAGGGCAGGGCTGGTTAAAATACCCGCTTTGATAAGAAGCTTTTTAGCAATAATTTTGTTTGACGTTAAGAAGAGGGGTTCTGTTTTTGAACCAGTATAGGGCAGTTTGAGATAGTCAAGCATTGAAGGAACAATATGAATAAGGCGACCCTGACCTTCGATTGATTCAACTAAGTTAAAAACTATAGAAGGGTTAATGGCTGTTAAAGCTTCGATAAGTTCCTTGAGGTTAAGGGATACGTTTATTTCTACCGGGTCATACCCTAATTCTACGAGAAAATTGGCAATTGCTTCTGACTGATATAAAACATCCTGGTGATCAAAATTTGCATCCGGGGGTATGCGATCGTGCAAAATAACCGCTTTCATGGCTGCTTTAGCTAACCAAACTTAGAGGGTTTAAAGTTTTCGAATATTTTTTAAAAGGTAATTGTTTTAACGGCTCAGCAAACAAAGACTTTGCGCGTTTCAGGGCAGAGGCCATGATTTTTCCGATAAGGTGGAGGTAGCTTATCCCAACAGCCTGGCACAAGATCGGAAGGTCGGAATGCGCAGGATGTAGTCCCGCAAGAGGATTAACCTCAATGAGGTTGGGTGTTCCGTGACTATCAACTTTCAAATCAACCCGGCCGGCGTCACGGCACCCCAGTCCCTGCCAGGCTTTGAGAGCGATTTCTTGAGCTTTGCGAGATAACGATTCATTTACCATGCGATATTCCACTAAATCTTCGCAGCGTTCTTTATTGACATAAGAGTAGGCGGTTGGTTCAGCCTGCTCACGCAATACGATTTCCAACGTACCGATCGCTTCCGCTTCATTTCCGGTACCAAGAATTCCAACGGTGAATTCACGTCCCGGAAGAAAAGTCTCGAGAAGCACGGGTTGGTTATAATTAATTAAAAGATTTGTGCAAACATTTTCTAACTCGTGCGGGCTTTCAATTTTCGACAAAGGGGTGATCCCTTTACCCGTTCCCTCTGCGATTGGCTTGGCAAAAAGAGGAAACGGGAGGTTAACGAAGTCAATATCTGAATGATTTTCTACAACAAAAAAATCAGGGGTTGGAATACCCAGGTCACGCATTACCCGCTTGGTCAATGCTTTATGAAGTGCAAGAGACAGTACCAACGGATCAGAAAACGTATAGGGAATGTTAAAGGCATCAAGCAATGCAGGAACTTGGGCCTCCCGGGCAAATCCTTTCAGACCTTCGGCGATATTAAACACCAAATCCCACGATTTACCGTCAGCGATTTTTTTCGTTAGGTTAAAGATATTGCCGATACGGTCAGTTTTGAAACCCAAAGCCTCTAAGGCTTGTTCAATCGCTTGAATGGTATCAATGCGATCAAACTCAGCGGTTTCTTCTTCACTGAAGCCTTGAGCAAGATAATCTTGCCGCAGGTCATAGGTAATCCCAACCCGAAGTAGTTCCTTTTTTATTGCCATAACGTACTGCCTGTTGTTGTCGGTTCTCTTTCTTCTTTGTGATCAGGATAAGAGAAGGTGTCGCCCTTATAATTTTCGAGGAGCAAGTTATCACCATCTCGCCCACTTACAGAGTCAGGAAGCAGCGGAATTTTCCCTCCTCCTCCTGGAGCATCTATGACATATGTGGGCACTGCGTACCCGGTAGTGAATCCGCGCAGGCCTTTAATAATCTCTAAACCTTTTTTTACCGGCGTGCGGAAGTGTTCTGACCCAAAAATAGGATCACATTGGTAAAGGTAATAAGGTCTTACCCGTATGCGGAGGAGCCCGGTAACTAATTTTTTCATAACTTCTAGATTGTCATTGATATTTTTTAAAAGCACTGTCTGACTGCCTAAAGGTATCCCGGCATTTGCCAAACGTTCACAAGCCTGACTTACTTCTGATGTTAATTCCTCAGGATGGGTGAAATGGATACTCATCCAAAGGGGATGGTAACGTTTTAAAATTCTGGTTAGGGAGGTGGTAATTCGATGAGGCAGAACAACAGGAACCTTAGTGCCAATTCGTAAAAATTCAATATGGGGAATGCGTCGCAGTCGGGATAAAAGCCATTCCAGTTTTTCGTCCGAAAGAGTTAAAGGGTCACCTCCGGACAAAAGCACGTCCCGAACAGTCGGTTGGGATTCAATATAGGCAATGGCCTTTTGCCAATTAAAAAAATTGAATTGGTTGGAATTTTCATTCCCCACCATTCGGGATCGGGTGCAATAGCGGCAATAATTTGAACAGGTATCAGTAACAAGGAATAAAACTCGGTCCGGATACCGATGGACTAGGCCGGGGACAGGAGTGTCTTTTTCTTCCCCCAGGGGATCTTCCGATTCTCCAGGGCCGTGAAAGCGTTCCGCTATATCAGGGACGACTGTTCTGCGAAGAGGCTGCAATGGGTCAGTTCCATCGAGAAGACTGGCATAATAGGGGGTAATAGAAAGGGGGAGAAGGGAGCGGTGAAAAGATAAGGTTTTTAGTTCATTTTCGGAAAGAGGAAAAAAACGTTCCAATTGGAAAAGATTCTTTATTCGGTTTTTCAATTGCCAACGCCAGTCGTTCCAATCTTGGTTGGATATTCCAGGATAAAATTTTTTTCGAAAAGTTTTTGTTTTTTTGTTGCATTTGAAGTTGGGAATACTTCTGGTTTTTGAAGACCAGTTAATAGTAGTCTTTTCCTGGTATCTTAAATACGTTGTCGAATAGAAATTTATGCTGTTCTCTGGAACTCCAGAGTCGCAACGTATACCGGGAGGTTCAACTTCTTCAGTAAGAAAGACTCCTTTTTCCATATATGTCTTATGCCCCCTATGGTTGGAAGAACGGGAGATAAATGCCCCCGCTAAAAGTAATCATTTAACTTCTCCTTTTATTAGGCAAATCCGACAGGATTTTAAATGAATTTAAGGTGATTTCGATTTCTCCTTCTAAGTCTTCAACGACGCCGACAACCTCGACCCTTTTTCCAACGCAATCCGATAAGCTGAGTGTATTTTTAGAATTAATAATTTTATAGGTTTTTCCATCATCAGATAAAATTCTGGAATCGGAAATAACGATACCTTTCATTACACTTGGCGCAGCCAAAATATTTGACAGCAAGAGAAAATAAACGATTAAAAGGCCTATAATAATAATGGCAAGAAAAACTTTTTTTCTGTTCACACATCTCCTGTTTACACGTTGTTACCTGAAAATTTATGCGCTGATGATTCAGTAATGATCCGGGTGCACGTTTTTACTTTTATGATCTTCTTGTCACCCCTCTTTTTATATATACCAGTTATTTCTACCTCTTCATTAATAAGGTTATTTATTTCAATAGTATTTTCTTCATCTATAATGAGGTATTCATCTTCATGGTGGGTGGAGATAGCAGTGGCAATTATTTTTCCCTCGGAGTCCCAATCTACCGGTATTACCACCCCTCGCAAAATGACCAATGAAGAACTATCTTTACCCCCCCTTTTTTTTGTTGGGCCGGTGATTTTTTTTCCAGGATTACTTGCCATATTATGCATAATAGCGACAAGTGTGCCAAATTTATAACAACTTGATTTTTAAAGATATTGTTAAAATCGCTAAAACAAAACCAGAATTTAAAGTTCCGATAATTTTAAGCAAGCTTAACCCATTGATTTTAAAAAGGGTTTTAAAAGTTAAAATATTAATTTAACATATTGAATTAATTTTACTATTTAAAATAGGAAATAAAAGTTCCGAAATTATATTAATAAGAACTAATAATTCCTATTTTCTTAAGATAATGAATTTAAACAGAACTTTTGGCGTGAGGATAGTGTGACATGGTTTTTTAGTCTAACGGCAGATTTTTTGGCTTGAATTCTTCTTTTTTAATTCCGTAGCGTGTCATTAATTTGTTTAATTGTCGAGTGCTGATACCGGCGGTCGATGCCGATTCCTTTATCTTTCCTCTGTTTTGGGTCAAAATTTCTTTAAGATACTGCTTTTCAAAATGTTCAATGCCGCGGCGTCTTGTCTCAGCAAGAGAAAGTAAGGGATCAACAAATATGAGCGCCGGGGAGTCTTTGGAGGAAAAAATTTCACTCGGGAAGCTTTCGGGGGTTAATATTGGTGAAGTTTCCAAAATATAAGCCCGCTCCATCAAGTTCTCAAGTTCACGGATATTTCCCGGCCACAGGTATTGGTTGAACGCTTCCATTACCTGGGGATGAATGCTGCGTATATTTTTTGTGTGAAATTTGTTTAGCTTTTTTAAAATCACTTCAACAAAGAATGGAATATCTTCTCTTCTTTCTCTCAGGGGCGGTATGTCAATCGGGAAGACATTGAGGCGATAATAGAGGTCAGTCCGGAACTGACCCTCGTCGCACATTGTCTTTAGAGAGGTATTGGTGGCCGCGATAACTCTTACATTGGCATCAATGGTTTCTTCGCCGCCCACACGATTGAATGTTCCTTCCTGGAGAATTTGAAGAAGCTTGATCTGGGCGGATGGTGTAATAGTAGCAATTTCATCCAGGAAAATCGTTCCGCCTTTGGCAATTTCAAATTTTCCTAATTTTCGACGGACCGCGCCGGTGAAAGCACCTTTTTCGTGGCCGAAAAGTTCACTTTCTAAAAGTGTGTCAGGGATTGCTCCGCAATGGACATTTATAAAAGGGGAATCTTTTCGATTGCTGTGTTTGTGGATTAATTGGGCCATCACGCCTTTGCCGGTACCGGTTTCCCCGGAAATAAGTACTGTACTTTTAGTTGGCGCGACTGAACGGATTTTATCAAAAACTTTTTTAACTAAGAGATTTTTAGTTTGGACGATCTCTAATGAATCGCTTTGCCAAAATTGGTCGCGAAGATAATCAAGTTCTGATTGGACGATCAATGATTCATAAATACTTTCGGTTACATATTTCACTTCATCCAGATTAATGGGGTAGGTCAGATAATTACTCGCCCCGGCTTTGACGGCCATCACGGATTCCCGGATCATTTCGGGAGGAGACATGACAATTATTTCCGCGGAAGGATTCAACTGCCAAAAGGCTTGTAAAGCTAATTTATATTCGTTGCTTTTAACTGATTCAGAAAGAAGCGCCAGGTCAATAAAGATAAAGTCATAACGCTTCGTCCGAAGCATTTCCAATCCAACATTGTTGTTGGAAGCTTTTTCAACCGAGTAACCTTGGCGAAAGCATCCTTGAATGGTTTTAAAAACCTTTTTACTTTTTGTAATAACAAGGAAATGCCTCATTTTTTATTCCGAGTAATTTTATACATGGCTAATGGAAAGAACTTTTTTGTCAAAAGGACATTCTCCTGAAAAAATCTTTTATACCAAGTCGCCTTCATTTGCATATCTTTGTTGTCTCCTCGTCATAGTCCTCGACGTACTAAAACGTACGCCTGCGTCAATTCCTCGTCGCCGCCTCGATCTGCTTTTGAATGCAACGTGGTATTAGTTTGGAGATTAAAGGTGAAAACCTGAAATATATTTTTATTATACTAAAATTTCTTTCCAGCAAAAACAATAGATATTGTAATTTTTATTAGGAAATTTTTTTAAGAGTTTTTTTAGAAAATAATGGAGGCTATAATTTCTAACGGGGTTTATTCCTTAAAGGCTTTGAATAAGTCTACAATGCCGCCAGTGAAGGAGAGTCGTTGTATTTTTTTAAAACCAACAGATCTGAGTGTTTCCATAAATTGTTCAGGAGCAGGAAATTTGTAGACCGAGTCTCTTAGATAAGTATACGCATGATCTGATGAGACCAAGAGGTTGCCAATCCAGGGGAGAAGATGATTAAAATAAAAAAGGTAGAGTGATCGGAATAAAGGTGTTTCGGGAAAGCCGAATTCCATTATTATCAATTGGCCCTGTGGTTTTAAAACCGAATAAAATTCCTTGAGCGCCAGTTCTCGGTTGATAATGTTTCTTATTCCGAAAACAATAGTGAGGGCGTCAAATGAATTTTTAGGGAATGGAAGAGTTGTAGCGTCACCGCTTAATAAAAAGATATTGTTGTAATGAGATTTGTGAAGCTTCTTATTTCCACGTTTTAGCATGTTGGGAGAAAAATCTAGACCCACAATCTTTGCCGTGGGATTTTGCTTGGCGATATGGATTGCCACTTCAGCAGTTCCCGTGGCAATGTCCGCCACCCGAGCGTTGTCCGGCAGACATAGTGATTGTGCAACCTTTTTTCTCCAGATGTCATCGATACCAAAGGACAGAAAGGTATTGGTAAAATCATACAAAGAAGCCTGCTTTTCAAATAATTCTTTTATTTCTCGGGTAAGCATAACGAGGATCTATTAAGAACAGAATTGTAAAGGCAATGGTTATGTTTATCAGAGCTGAGCGTTCGGTTTAATCTATGCCCGCTTGGTTGTGATGTCAATAAATTTATGGGGAAACAAAAAATAGTAAAAAAATGATTGTAATAAAAACAGGTTTTATCAATCCTTAACAAGCTTTTGAAAAACCAGGTTTTTTTCTGGCACGGATTATATCACAAGGACAGTTTCAAGATGTTGCACATGAGGATGACCCATTGATTTTGTTGGTTTGGTCAGGAATAAAATTGTTTGCGCGCTGCATAGAAGGGTGCTATAGTAATTTACAGTACAGGTTATTACCTGATTGTTGACATTGCTATTTAAACCCAGGTCGGGTTTTTTTATTAGATCACCTTGAAAGGAGAAAAGATGAACAAAAGAGGCGAGGAATGGATTGTAATCACATTGATTAGCTTGATTTTTTTATTGCCAACGTCCTTTAGTTGGGCCGTAGAAAAGGGTATTGCCGAGGAAAAGATTGCGGTAGTGAACGGAAAAACAATTCCCAAATCGGATTTTGACCGAGAAATGGTAATGGTAAATGAGCGATTTTCTCAAACAGGGAAGACTCCGACCAGCGCCGAGCTTTCTGATATAAAGAAAAATATTCTTGAAAATCTTATTAATCTGGAACTGCTCTATCAGGAAAGCAAAAAAGAAGGTATTCAGGTTGATGAGAAAATCCTTAATGAACGGTATGAAAATTGGAAAAAACAAATACCCAATCAGGAAGCATTAAATGAATTCTTTAAAAAACTTAATTTATCTGAAACCAGTATCAAGGACAAGTTCAAGACGGGACTTGCGGTTCAGCAATTTGTTGAAAAGAAGTTTGGCCAAAAGGCTTTGGTTTCTGAGCAAGAAACCAAAGCCTTTTATGACAGCAACCCGAATTTTTTTAAAATACCCGAGCAAGTCTGTGCCAGCCATATTTTGATCAAGGTTGACCCTAAAGCAGATGCAGCACAAAAAGCAGCGGCACGTAAAAAAATTGACGATATACAAAAGCGGTTAAAAAATGGAGAGAATTTTTCAGAATTGGCTAAGAAAGTTTCTGACTGTCCCAGTAATACCAAAGGGGGAGATCTTGGTTGCTTTAGTCGGGGCCAGATGGTAAAACCCTTTGAAGATGTGGCGTTTTCTTTAAAACCAGGAGAAGTGAGTGGTATAGTTGGAACTGATTTCGGATTTCATATTATTAAAGTGACGGATAAAAAGCCGGAGACAACCCTGGCGTATGAACAGGTAAAAGATCGCTTAGCAGCAATGCTTAAAAAGGATAAAGTCGAAAAAGAAACTGATTTGTACCTTGAAAAATTAAAAAAAGATGCAAAGATAGAAAGATATTAAAAGGAAGGTTAACCCTACTACGTAACTTATTCAATTTTATGCAACATATGGTGGTCTTGCAAGGATAAGATCGTCACATTTATGGATGAATTTCACAAATGACGTTGTAGGGTTAATACAAGGTAAAAGTTCTATAGAACGCATTCTTACAATTGTGTTTAATGATACTTTGGGTATCATTACGTAATTTTGGCCTAAATTAGAGAGAAAGCCCAATCTGTTTACCATGGCAATTATTTTTCCCACCTGATATCGACAAGAATATTCTATTAAAAATTTCCTTATAAAAAATCCCATTGAAGTGAGGGAACATAGCAACCAATCAATCAATTTGGCTATATTTTTTACATACATGAACTAAACGATAAAAATTTTTATTCGATAAAAGTTTATAATTTTATATTTTTAAAAATTTAATGATTACAAATAGCTTGAATTTAAGCTAATTATTTGATAATATTATTAAATAAATTTTATAAACAACAATTTCAGATTTGTTTTTATGTGTTAGAAATCGTTTTGAAAATATTATGAAAAAAATTTCTGACTTGACCATACAGAACAAATTAATATTAGTTATTGCTCCTTTAGTAATTATCCCCCTAATCTTGCTTGCTTATTTTGCAACCAGTCAGCTTAATTCCGCTTTAAAAAACGGAGCGGAAAAAGATTTAGATCATGTGGTCAATACCATCCACGCATTGTGTGAAATTAGTTTATCCCTTGAAAACGGTAAACCATTCATCCCCTTTGCCCAAATTTCCAAAATTAGGGAAGTAGTCAAAGGCATTATCATAGGCGAAACTGGTTATCCGTTTGTAATTGATCGGAAAGGAAACCTCATTATTCATCCTACAAAAGAAAAGGAAAATATTTTTTACAGCCAGGACTCGAAAGGAAATTATTTTATCAAAGAGATGGTTGAAAAAGCGATTTCTTCGGGAGCAAAAAATACGGGAGAAATCCGTTATCCATGGGTAAATATCGAATTAGGTGAAAAATCACCGCGGATGAAAATTACCCGATTTCGTTACTTGTCTCAACTGGGTTGGGTGATTGCTGCCGGAAGCTATGAGGACGAAATTTTTGGAGCAGTAGGTAGGACACAAAAAGCAGTCTTTATTTTAACAATCTTCAGTTTAACCATCGTGTTAGCGCTGGTAGTATTTTTTGCTCGGTTTTTGACCGAACCCATCTTAGAGCTTACCCACCTTTCCTCACGAATGGCAGAAGGGGAATTTTCCCTGCGAGTAGGCATTCCTCAACACGACGAGATTGGACAATTAGCCCTTTCTTTCAACCGGATGGCGGCCCAGATCCAGGAGCACACGAAAAACTTGGAATGCTTAGTTAACCAGCGTACTCAAGAGCTTTTGGAATCCAAAGAAAAGTACAAAAGAATATCGACCCTGTTAACTAATATTTTAGAAAGCTCTACGGAGTATGCCGTTATTGCTACGGATCTTCAGTGGAAGGTTTTAGAGTTTAATACTGGTGCTCGCAAGATATTTGGGTGGGAGAAAAAAGAAATATTAGGGGAGTATCTTTATAAAACCTACATGGAAAAAAAGGAATCATTTATTGAGTGGGAAGAATTTAAGAAACTCCAAGCTGGTAATGCATTAGAAAAAGAGGTGATTCGGAAGAAAAAAAACGGAGAAGTATTTCTGAGCCGAGCGGTAATAACCGCAATGAGAGATATGGAAGGAGATTTAATTGGTTATTTAGAAATTTCTCGGGATATAACTGAACGTAAACGTCTCGAATGGGAGTTAATTGAGACTAAAGATTATCTGGAAAACATCCTTGAAAGTTCTGCCGATGGGATCATAACCACAAACCAAAAAGGAACGATTACCTATGTTAATCGCGGATTGGAAGAAATACTCCAGGATAAAAAAGAAAGATTAATTGGGAGCCATGTTTCCCTTTGTTATCTGGACGGAATAGCAGAGGCGCGAAAGATTATGAATATTCTCCGCCGGGATCAGAAATTTACTAATTATGAGTTGACCATGATCGATAAAAGTGGGAGAGAAATCCCGATAAACATTTCAGCGTCTCTGCTAAAAAATTTTAAAGGAGAAATAATAGGAACGGTTGGAATATTTAAAGATATGACGGAAAAGAAAAGGTTAGAGGCCACGTTGAGAAAAGCTGAAGCTTCTCTTATCCAGTCGGCAAAAATGCGGGAACTCGGAGACTTGGTTGCCGGAGTAGCGCATGAAATAAACAACCCCCTTATGGCGTCGCAGACCTTCATCTTTCGACTTAAGGAGGATTATCAACAGCAAAAAAACTACTCACATAAAAAGATCATTGAGTTTGTAGATTTAATCGGACGTTGTAACGACCGGATTGCTACGATTGTCAACCACCTTCGGGAATTCTCCCGTGAAACCGAAATGAAGTTTGAGGCCTTTGATATTCGGATCCCCTTAAATAATTCTCTTCTTATTACCGGACAGATGCTTCTTGACCACCATGTCGAGGTAACCAAGGATTTTTCAGAGGACTTGCCTAAAGTAATGGGAAGTGCTCCGCAGCTCGAACAAGTTTTTTTAAATATCATTAGTAATGCTCGGGATGCTTTAGATATGCAGCATTCGGATAAGGAGCTTATCATACGTTCTTTTTATCGTGCCAAGAATGGAACGCCGGGAGAAGTTATCATCTCTTTTACTGATACTGGTCTAGGGATCCCGCCAGAAATTAAGTATAAGATTTTTGATCCCTTCTTTTCCACTAAAGCGGTAGGCAGTGGGACTGGTCTTGGACTTTCCATCTGTTATGGAATCGTGGAAAAGCATGGAGGGAGGATAGAAGTGGATAGCGAGATAGGTAAGGGGGCTACGTTTAGGGTAATCCTTCCGGCGATATCGAACAATTTAACTTTAAACAAGGAAGACAAAAATGGCAACGAAGATATTAGTAGTTGATGATGATGAACTTGTATTAATAGCCTTAGAAGCACTCCTTTCGCCCAATGGCTATGAGGTTACAACTGCAATTAACGGCGATGATGCTTTGGGAAAAATCAACAAAAAGAAATTTGATCTTATGATCCTTGATATCCTCATGCCCGGTATGAATGGATTTGAGCTTTGCGAAAAAGTTCGAGCACTCGATGAGTATAAGGGTGTACCGATAATTATGCTTACTGCCAAAAGCGGTCCTGATGATAAGAAAAGAGGCATGGAGATGGGTGCAAATCTTTTTTTGCCAAAACCCATTGCCCCTCAGCACCTTATTGATTTAATAAAAAAATCTTTAGAATAACTATTGGTGATGTGAAATAAAATGAAAAAAATATTTATTAGTTCTACTGGCGTTCGGTCGGGACAAAGTCTCGCTGCCTGGTGTGTAGGTGAAATGCTTCGTTCTCAAGGATTGCGCGTTGGTTTCTTTAAACCCTTTGTTACCCGTCCGGTTTTACAAAATGGCCGGATCATCGATAAAGATGCGCTGTTAATGAAAGAGTATTTTAATCTTCCTGAAGACTTAAGCCTTTTATGCCCGGTGGTTCCTGAAGAGGTTCCCGGTGATGAAGTGGCCAGGGAAGAACAATTGATGCGAATTGAGGAATGCTGTGAAAAAGTGCAGAAAGAAAAGGATGCACTCATTATCATGGGGTCCGAAAAAATTTTTTACGAACCCGATTCTCCTTACCTTCCCGATGGAGTTTTAGTGAACAAGTTCAATGCCCCGGTTCTTTTGGTAGACAAGTTTCAAAATGAAAATATGAGTATGTACTCTGTGCTTGCGATTGACTCATTTTTAAAAGATAAGGTTAAGTTTGTTTTTGTTAACCAGATACCTTTGGAGCGTATGGATACAGCGTATAATAAACTTGTTCCTTTTTTTCAAAAAAGAGGGGCACCGATGATTTTCCTTGTGCCTCAGGATAGAATACTGACCTCTTTAACGGTGAGAAACATTGTTGATATTATTCAGGGTGAGGTACTGACTGGTGAAAATCGTCTTGAAAACTTGGTGGAAAGCACCTCGATAAGTTCTTCGCATCTCAAAGGCTCATTACACTTATTTCGGCGGATCTATAATAAAATTATTCTGCTTGGCCTTGAAGCGGATGCGTTAAATACCCATCTAATCTCATCCAAAGTTACCGGTGTTTTGCTTACCGGAGGTAGAAGGCCCGCTCCTATCATCGTTAATACCTGTGGCGATTTGGGAATACCCTTGGCAGTAACCCCCTTTGATACTTTTGTCACGATGGAAAAGATTCAAAAACAGCAGACACATATTACCGACAAGGATGTTTACAAGCTCAAACGCTTTATTCAACTTCTGGGTGGCGATGAGGCAATACAAAAAATTGTTACTCAGCTTGACGAACTCTATAAGTTTTAGGAATTGAAACGATGTCTTGGATTTTTAAAATCAACCATCTATCGGATGTTGAGAAAGAGGGACTTTACCGGATTCTTATTCCTCCGTCTATATTTCATCGTTTTCATATTCATCCTATCCTTTTTCTCAATGAAAAACGTGAACGGCTCGTACGGTTTTATTGTCCGCCAAAAGATAATGCTACCTTGGTTGAAGTTAAACAGGACCTTGCAGACCAGGACTCTATTTTCTTTGTGCAAGTTTCTGATACTAAGGACCGGACCCAAATTCGTTTGGATTTTATTATTGTCAATGACCCTCACAGTGAAAGGTTTAATACTGATGTCGATACGCTGGGGAAGGATACTCTTTTTGGTCGAGCTAACCGTAATATACCCGAAGAGATAAGAGCGATGCAGGCTGGTTTGTCCCCAGGACAGGTAAAACACGGTTTGCGGCTTACCGGGGAATTTTTGCAGTGTTTAGAACATTTTTGTCGTATCTTAGGGGTAAAGTCAATCTTATTGGATGGTCTTTTTTATCATAATGCCATAATCTATGAAAGATATGGACTTTCTTATTTTGAAGGTTTTAAGATGATGAGGCGGATCAATGAGCTTTTTCAACCCGGAAGCATTCTTTGTGAAAAATTGGATGGATCAACGCCATTTCGGCAAATAGGTTTTCATAAAACAATAAGAGGACGGAGTTGGGCAATCCATGATGGGATTTTAAGAGATGTTGACGACGAATTAATCGAAGGGGGGTGGTCATCTCCCCAAATGTATAAAATGGTGGATAAGACCCGGCAGATCTGTTCTTTTCCTGATGCCAGTTATTGAAAAGAGCGATCTTAAACCACACAATTAAATGGCTTTGTTTGTTAAAGAGGATATTGACGGTTTTTTTGGTTTAATGACA
>DATEXU010000063.1:0-8119 GCA_035256645.1 Thermodesulfobacteriota bacterium
CTGGCAATTAACACCTTCCGGGAAGCAATCCGTGACAAAGTGCTTTACAGTCTTATTTTCTTCGCTGTCTTGATGATTGGGATTTCGGTTATTTTAGATAATCTCACTATCGGTGAACCAACAAAAATCATCAAAGATTTTGGCTTAGCCTCCATTGAAATCTTTGGAGTGTTAATCGCCATCTTTGTCGGTATCGGGCTGGTGTACAAAGAAATGGAACGCAAGACCATTTATAACATTCTCTCCAAACCAATCCATCGCTATCAATTCATCATCGGGAAGTATCTTGGCCTGGTATTAACTCTCCTGGTTGAAGTGCTGACAATGTCGATTGCGCTTTTCTCCATTTTATATTTTTATGAAGGGAAGATTACCTTCACACTCTTACCGGCGATTGGAATGATATTTGTCGCATTGATGATCATTACCGCTTTTGCACTCTTATTTTCAGCTTTTTCAACACCTATTTTAAGCGGGTTATTTACGCTATCTTTTTTCATTATCGGCCATCTTACCCCAGATCTGCTTGAGTTAGGCAAAAAAGCAGGTAGCCGGTCATTGCACTATTTAACCGAGGTACTCTACTATGTTATTCCAAATTTAGAATATTTTAATATCAAGGGGCAAGTAGTTCATCACGTGCCTCTTAAAGAGGGCTATCTTTATTTAGCATCTTTGTATGGAATTTTGTATATTTCAGTTATTGTTCTTCTTTCGATAGTGATCTTTCAAAGCCGAGATATTAAATAACCCCGATAATCCTTATAACAGTGATTAACAGTAAAACCATAGTGACAGACTTAAATAAGTTGACATAGAAGATGCTGTTCTCATTCCGCCCCAGTTCTCCCGACGTCATTCCGGCGAAAGCCGGAATCCAGAAGGGTGGCTCATGAAGCGATGAAACTGATTTACTTCTTGCCTGCCCCTGGATTCCGTGTCAAGCACGGAATGACAATAGCGGGGCCACAGCATGGGGAAAAAGGGATGCCTCTTTTTTTATGTCGTTCACTATAATCATGAGGTAACTAAAAATGACCATAACGGGTAAAATTCTTTTTGGCGTAGGTATCTTTATTTTATTTCTTCTTTTGGTGTTCGCAAAAGTTTTCATCAATGCTCGCAATGAATATCAAGAGGGTAATAAGTTTTTTCGCGCGAAAGATAATAAACAGGCGATCATCCATTTTAACCGGGCGATTCATTGGTACTCTCCAGGAAGCACATCAGTGACAAACTCGATCCAAGCTCTTTGGGAGATCGGTACTCACGCTGAAAATCAAGGAGACATTGACTTGGCTTTAGATGCCTTTCAATCCATAAGTAGCAGCCTTTATTCGGCTCGAAGTTTCTACACGCCCCATCAAGAATGGATCACAAAATGTGACGACCGGATAGCTACTATTCGGGCTAAGCAAGAAGAAACACGTCCGCAGAATAAAGGAATCCCTTTTGAAAAACGAAAAGAAGAGGCCATGAAAATATTAAGGATGAAGACCGAACCAGATGTTTATTGGTCAATGATGGTAGAAGTCGGATTTCTGGGCTGGATAGGTTGTGCTATTGGTTTTATCCTTCGAGTTTTCATTGGTGAAAAAGGATTTAATTCAAAACGCGCGGTTTTTTGGGGAGTATTAATTATTTTTTTCTATACTCTCTGGATCGTGGCGATGTTGAGAGCGTGAGCATGGGTGCATTAGATAGTCGAAATTCCCTTACGGTATTAGGAAAGAAAATGCGTGGACGGTTAAAGATTTTACCATGGCTGGCTGCTCTTAAAGATGTGCTTCTTTGCAATGAGAAAAATTAAATTTGTTTAGGTTTTAGTTTTTAAGAGCCTTTATGATTTTATTTAATACGTCTTCAGCGCCTTCAGCCGGCACACGGCATGAGCCTGCTCCTTGATGCCCTCCTCCACCATAATGGGAGAGCAGTTCTCCCACATTGATGTTTGATGTTTTATTGAATATATTCTTCCCTACTGAAATGCCAATTCTGCCCTTCTGATGATAATCGCGGAATATCTTTACCGAGATGTTCGACTCCGGGAAAAGTGAATAAACTAAAAATCGATTTACTTTCCCCTGGAAATTAATTCCTCGAAAATCAGCAATAACAACATTGCCGTCTTGACGCGTGTTGTTTAAAAGAAGGTCATGATAAACTTTAAAGTCTTCTAATGCCTGTTTACAGCGATCTTTAACCTCCGCATCCTCCATAACCAAAGCAAAAGGTTGCTCCCTAAGAAGATGTATCAGCTTGATCCAATACGGCTCATCACCTCGGCTATTGGGATCAATGGTAAAAGCAAGCAACACACAACCGTGCGGCTCAAAAATGTCCGCTACCCCTAAGTCGCCGGAATCAATCCGGTCGGCTTCCTGAACTAATGCTTCGTAGCGAGTCAACGACCCCTGAGGATAATAGTCAAAAACCACACGTGCCGCGCTCGGAGCAAGAAAAAATTTTCCTCGAAAAGAGCCGGATAGTTGGTTAGTAATATGGTGATCAAACCAGAGATAAACATTAGGATGATACGGGAGATTCGCCACAATGTCTTCAGAACTCATCTCGACTTCGCGATCTTGCATTGCTTTAGGTTCAATAAAAAGAAACCGGTCAATACGTTTTTGAGCGGTTAAAAGAACTCCGCAAACGATGCCATCAAAATCTGCACGAGTAATAAGTCGCATAGTTTCCTTTCTTATCCTCACTTGTTATCGTTTTCCACTGCTGATGTGAGGCGATCAAAAAAGTTAGGGATTGCCGCAGTTACCCGATTCCAGTTGGCGATCTGGGGTGCTCCAAAAGGATCTCTTTCAAATTCATCACAGGCAAGCTCAATTCCTTTTACAAATGTCTCAACCGACACTGCCTCTTGATGTCGGTCAAATGCGAGTCCGTCGATTTCGCTGTCATGGCCATACTTGGCGATAAAATCCTGGGCAGTTCTCAAATAGGTCGCTTTTAATGTTTTAACCCATCCTGAAGGAAAAATCACCCCCATGCTGGCCATTGTCCTGAAAATGGTTTTCGCAATATCAATGCTCATTTTATTAAGGCCTGTGCTCGGATCCGTCTCGGAAAGAGGTTGGTGTTTGTGTTCATAGATATCCGCAATCTCCACTTGACAGATCCTTCTCAAAGAACAGTTGCGATAAACTTCGGCTAATACCCCCACTTCCAACCCCCAGTCGCCGGGAATTCGGTTTATCCGGGCTAAGTCAGCCCGCATAGAAAATTCTCCGGCTAAGATGTATCGAAATGAATCAAGATACTCTAAGAAATCAATGCGTCCCATTATCCTTTTGAGCGCTCGAATTAAAGGAGTTACAAAAAGGCGGGTTACTCTTCCATGGAGCCGGTTAGTAACGCGAGCATAGTAGCCTTTACAAAACTCATAATCAAGATTCGGATTTGCCACCGGATAGCAAAGCCGGGCTAATAATTCACGATTATAGGTAACAATATCACAGTCATGAAGCACAATGACATCGCTTTTTCCCCGAGCAAGTATGTACCCATAAGCGATCCAGGCGGAACGGCCTTTACCATCTCCGCCAGCAGACACGCCTTCCTTTTCGAGGATAGAGTAAAGCTCCTGAATATTTTCTCCGTCATTCCAGATAATCGCAACCGGAAAATTAAAAGAAGCAAACATTGCTTTAACCTCAGCGAATTCTTCTTTCTTCGTTCTTCCGAGGGTAACAACAATCTCGTTTAGGTAATTGACTTTTGCGATTTCTGATAAAATGTTTTTGATCGGCTTTGCCGTGAGATCTTGAAAAAGCGCCGGAAGCACTAAGGCTATGGGGCGTTTTTGGGAAAAGCCCTTCAGTTCTCTTTCCAGCCTTTCAATATCCCCCGGCTTAAGACAATGAAGATTACTTATTTCGCCATTTTGAAAAAAATCAGCCATTGTCCACCTCCTCCTGAAAATTTATAAAGGTGTTTTGGTTAGAGAGGAACCTTTCTGAGGTGATGATTGATCTCTTCACTTTCCAGTTTTTTTTGATCCCAGATACTGATAAGGTAGTCTTTATTGTCTTCAAATTCAACTGCCTGTTCTTCCACCACCTTCTCTGCCTCTAGCGAAGACATTTTGCGGGTCTGATTGATAAAGGCTGCTACCCGGCCATAATAAAGGGGGGTAATTATTTCCATGAGTTTGATTCGGTTAAACCGCCAGGAATGAAACGTGGCCGCCAGCTCGTAAAGAATAAGAACCCAAACATAAAGGGAAAAGGAAAATTTTCGAGAAGAAAGTTTACGGGCTGATTCAATTTCTTTCACACAATCATCAGAAAGGATCTCCCGATACAAAGAGCCAAATTGTTTTGCGCCAAAACGGAATTTTTCGACTATCCTTTCTAAATTCACTTCTATTGCCTCAGGCTCAATAAAGTCATCTCCGCCAAACGTTTCTACTGCCATACTCCCCTGAATATTCTTCCAATACCATTCGTTTTGTTCCATAAGACTAAATAACGTTCCAATTACCTGGCGAAACATGGGGCCAAGACTTTCCGAAGGATCTTTAGCATCGTGAATCTTAACCCCCAGGCGGGCCTGAGCAATTTTAAACCCCTTAATGATTGCCTGGGTAGTCATCCAGATATCAATGCCAAAACGGGCAACATCAGTATTCCAAACATTCTCACTGATGTAAGCTGAAGCCGCGTCTCTGGAAAAAGCAAAATCCCCCCCGATCGGCTGCCGGATACGTTTACCGTAAAGAGCCCGGTTCAGGTTATACACAAGATTGTTGGTAATGGTGCCATCATATTTGTAGCGGGCGTAAATCGGAGCGACGAATTGATATCCCTTTCCCAGGATGGGATCGAGAAGATACTTTATCCAATCAGAGGTAATGCTCCGCAAATCCGAATCAACAACCGCGCAACCCTTCACCTCTAAACGCACCGCAGTTTCAAAAATCGACCGCAATGCAGTGCCCTTTCCCGCTTGTCCGCGGTAAATGGAAATAATTTTTTCCTGCCACGGTTTGATTTCAAATTCCTTGGCTACCTCGCGGGTATCATCAGTAGACCCTCCATCAGCGACCAGGATAACGCACTTTTTATCCCGAAAGTGATTGTAAAGCCCATGGCTTACCATCTGCATCACATGCATAATGGTCTTCTCATTATTGTAAGAAGGAATACCGACCAGAATATCAGCCTGCTCAATCTCCTCAAGTCTTTTTGCCGTATAGGGCCTCAGGGCAGTTTCATAGACCATTATGTCCTCATAAATTTATTTGAAAATAAACTCTTGAGACCATCTTTTTATCACTTGACGGCTAACCTACCACCGACTAAAACGGGAGATTAAAATTTTACCTCTATTGAGAGAAAATTTTCAAATTATAATCTATGATACCAAAATCCTTTTTTGTGTCAAATAGTTTTGATTTTTTTATGAGCCTTCACTTTTAGTATAGGTTTGATAGGTATTATAGAAACCATTGATTTTTCATGGATAAGCATATAAAGTACCTTAAATAAATAGGTCAGCGCCTTTATAGATTTTTTATCGCTCCGGTGAGATATGAAAAGCCCTTATGTGGATTTTACAATAATTGCAACCTACTTTGTTAGTATTATGTTCATCGGTATCTGGGCGGGCCGCAAGGAATCCACCTTAAATGATTTTGCGCTCGGTGGCCGCCGGATTCCCTGGTGGGCGGTCTTAGGTTCGATCATTGCCGCGGAAACCAGCGCCGCGACGTTCCTCGGCGCGCCCGCAGAAGGATATCGAACCCAAAACATCCTCTATGTCCAACTAACCCTCGGAACTATTTTAGCCCGCATTTTAATTGCCTGGCTTTTTCTTAAGCCCTATTATCACTACAAAGTTTACACGGTTTATGAATTTTTAGAGATCCGTTTCGGAAAAGTTACCCGTACGATCGGAAGCTTCATTTTTCTCTTAACCCGTGTCCTGGCGAGCGGAGTGCGGGTCTATATCGCCTCGGTAATTTTAGTCGTCGCCTGGAAATATCTCATGGGTTGTTCACCAACCTTTAGTCAATATGTTATTGCTATCCTTATTTTGACCGGGATAACCGCGGTTTATACCATGATCGGAGGGATAAAGGCCGTTATCTGGACTGACCTTATTCAAGCGGTGATCATGTTTGGCGGAGCCATTGTTTCCTTACTGACCATCCTTGTCCTTATCCCCGGAGGCTGGGAGGGTATAAAAATGGGAACAAGCAACTTTGCCCATTTTAAGGTGTTTGATACCGGCATGAATGGTTCTGGTGATTTATGCACTGCTTTGCTTGGGGTTTTTAACCAGGAGTATACGATCTGGGCGGCTTTGTTTGGCGCCACATTTCTCACCCTTGCCACCCACGGGACGGATCAGGACATGGTCCAGCGGATGCTTACTGCTTCCACCTATAAACAAAGCCGGATCTCTCTTATTCTCTCGGGAATCGCTGACATTCCCATCGCTCTTACCTTTGTTTTAATCGGCGTCTTTCTTTTTGCTTTTTTCCGGGTTGCTCCTGACCCCCAGCTTCCTGCCGCGCCGAATGAGATTTTCGCTTACTTCATTATCAATTACATGCCCAAAGGAATCCGCGGCCTTATTATTGCCGGGGTGTTTGCCTCCGCCATGGGGTCTTTAAGCGCGGCGCTCAACGCTCTGGCTACCAGCGCGGTAAAAGATTTTTACATTCCTTATCTCAAAAGGGACGGAGATGAATCACACTATGTTTTTGCCGCGCGCGTCTTCACGGCTCTTTTTTCAATTCTCTTGGTCCTAGTGGCCATCATTGCCTCCTATCAAGTGCTCCATCATCCTGAAAAAACAATCATTCCCATGGCCTTGGGAATCATCGGGTACACATATGGTCCCCTGTTGGGGGTCTTCCTCATCGGCATGCTCACGCGCACCCGGGGACATAATCGCGGCAATATTATTGCCATGAGCTTGGGATTCATAACCGTGCTGGTGCTCAGCGGAACCGCCAATACTCTCCTCGGCTTTTTAAATTTGCCTTTAATCCCTTGTCCTCACATAGCATTTACCTGGTATATCCTGTTTGGCAGTATCGTAACCTTTCTGGTGGGTATACTGTTCCGATCCGACCTTCAAAAAACAAAAGATGCTGATTCCTAAAAAAACAGCACCTTTTATTTTTTGTGAAAATTTTCTGAAAGTTAAATTTATTCTAGGATCGCCATAACCTGATCGCTCTCTACTGATTGGCCAGCCGCGACTTTAATTTCCTTTACTTTCCCTGCGGCGGGAGCGCCGATCGGTATTTCCATCTTCATAGCTTCCAGAATGAACATCTCATCATCTTCATTTAAACTTTGACCAACCTCACACCGCAAATGAAGAATTTTACCTACCATAGGAGCTTTGACTTCTGTACTCACGTTACATACCTCCTTTGTTAATATTTTAGTTTTCTACTAAATGATTAGCCACAAATTCAGCAATATCTAAAACCTTGACCTTCTCATCGGCATTTTTAGCTTTCAACCCATCTTCAAACATGGTAAGGCAAAATGGGCACGCCGTTGCAATCAAATCGGGATTTTTCGTAAGCGCTTCCTCAGTGCGCACTTCATTAATTTTTTTACCTCTTAATTCTTCCATCCACATCCTTCCGCCCCCGGCTCCGCAGCAGAAGCTGGTCCTTTTGATGCGTTCCATTTCCACTAAATTGGCCTTAGGGATGGAATTAAGGATTTGACGGGGTGGTTCATAAATATCATTATATCTCCCCAAGAAACACGAGTCATGGAGGGTTATCGTTTTCGCGAGTTCACCTTTTAACTTTATTCGTCCGTTTATAATCAGATCTAAAATTAACTCAGTGTGGTGAATGACCTCAAACTCGGCCCCAAACTGCGGGTATTCTTTTTTCAAAGTGTTATAGCCGTGAGGACAGGTAGCTAACACTTTTTTAACATTATAGTTCTTGAAGATCTCGATGTTCTCCTGTGCCATCGTCTGGAAAAGGTATTCATTTCCAATCCTCCGCGCTGAATCACCACAGCATTTCTCATCAGTGCCCAAGATAGCAAAGTTGATGCCCGCAGCCTGCATAATTTTAACCATTGCTCGGGCAACCTTTTTATAGCGGTCATCAAAAGAT
>DATEXU010000064.1:0-3277 GCA_035256645.1 Thermodesulfobacteriota bacterium
CGGCAATGATGATGCCATTCGAGCAATTCGGTTATTTGCCTCAAAGATAGCTGATGCCTGTATTGAGGGCAAGAAGCGAAAGGAAGAAAAACTGCAGCAAAAGACTGATGATGTTTCTCCAGAAAGTTTTTCGGAAGAAAATAAACCTTCAGGGGAGAAATTAACACCCGGTATGGTTGAGTAATATTGATAAAGGAAAAAATCTAAAACCTTAGAGGTTGTGAATGGAAATTGATGCGAAGACAGTAAAAGAACTCCGTGAACGAACTAATGCGCCAATGATGGACTGTAAAAAAGCTCTTCAGGAAGCCGGGGGGAATCTTGAAAAAGCGATTGATCTTCTCCGGGAAAAAGGACTGAAAACGTCTCAAAAGAAAGCAACCCGGAACGCCAAAGATGGACTGGTGAGTTCCTATATTCATCCAGGCGGGAAGATTGGGGTATTGATTGAAGTGAATTGTGAAACTGACTTTGTGGCTCGGACTGATGATTTTAAGGAACTGGTAAAAAACCTTTCCATGCAAATTGCCGCTTCCAATCCTCTTTATCTTAAACGTGAGGATGTTCCCTTATCGGTACTCGAAAAGGAAAAAGACATTTACCGTAATCAAGCCCTTCGTGAAGGAAAACCCGAAAAAATAGTTGATAAGATTATTGCGGGTAAAATAGAGAAATTTTTTTCTGAGGTCTGTTTACTGGAACAGAGCTATGTGCGCGAACCGGAAGTTACAATCAAGGAATTGCTTGACACCACTATTGGGAAGTTGGGTGAGAATATTATCATCCGTAGATTTTGCCGATTTCAACTTGGGGAAATAGCGGAATAAAAAGTAAGATGAATTCTATGACCGATCCTGTTTTTCGTAGAGTACTCATCAAATTAAGCGGCGAAGTACTGGCTGGAGAGAGAGGTTTTGGTATTGACACCAAAGCTATCAGTAAAATTTCTGATGAGATTCGTGATATCTATGAACTCGGCATCCAGTTGGCGTTAGTGATTGGCGGGGGAAACATCTTTCGAGGAGTATTGGGGACTGCTGAAGGATTAGATCGCGCTTCGGGTGATTATATGGGGATGCTGGCTACGGTGATCAACAGCTTGGCGCTTCAAAATGCTTTTGAAAAAAGAAATATTCCCACCCGCGTTCTTACCGCGATTGAGATGCATCAGATCGCCGAGCCTTACATCAGACGGCGAGCGATTCGGCATTTGGAAAAAAAACGAGTAGTTATTTTTGCCGGTGGGACAGGCAACCCTTATTTTTCGAGTGACACGGCAGCTGCTTTGCGGGCAATGGAGATCGGCGCTGAGGCGATACTCAAAGCTACCAAGGTTGACGGAGTTTATGACTCTGATCCGTTTTTAAATAAGGATGCAGTAAAATTTGACCGGCTCACGTATTTAGATTATCTCAATAAAAACTGCAAGGTAATGGATTCAACCGCCATTTCCCTTTGTATGGACAACCATCTTCCGGTATTAATCTTTAATCTCACCGTTCCCAATAATATTAAACGGGTTTTATTGGGAGCCAAGGTGGGAACCATTATTGAGGGATAACACGATGAATAAAGAATTAGAAAAAAAAATGCGGGAGGAAATGGAAAAAGCTCTCGAAAGCACCCAGCATGAATTTGGTCGAGTGAGGACGGGAAGGGCATCCCTGTCTTTACTCGAAGGAATAAAAGTTAGTTATTACGGTTCGGTTGTGCCGCTCAACCAAGTTTCAACCCTCGCGGTTCCGGATAGTCGTTTGATAACCATCCAACCGTGGGATACCAAGATCATTGGCGATATTGAGAAAGCCATTCTCAGGTCTGATTTAGGTTTGACGCCTGCGACGGACGGCAAAATTATCCGGATACCGATACCATCGCTCACTGAGGAAAGGAGAAAGGAGCTTGTTAAGGTTATTGGGAAGGTAGCCGAGAAAGCTAAAGTTACCTTGCGAAACATCCGGAGGGATATTAACGAGAAGCTCAAAGATTTAAAAAAAGATAAAGAAATTTCAGAAGATGAATATTTTGCCGATCACGACCAGGTCCAAAAAATTACTGACGAATATATCGAAAACGCAGAAGCGCTTTTTATTGAAAAGGAAAAAGAATTAATGGCAATATAGGGAAGGAAAATCGTTATCGTGCGAAAGGCCCACCTTCAATAAGATTTTTAACTTGATAATTCCCTGTAGCTTGCTACAGGGTTATCACATGTCATTCCCACGAATACCCTGAAGGGCACTGGCGTGGGAATCCAGAGGGTGGGCATCAGGGACTAATAAAAAAGTGCTTACTCGCATTGCCTTACTTTCTGGATTCCGCATCAAGTGCGGAATGACAGAATTTAAATTCTTTGATACCCCGCTGCTTGCGGCGGGGTAGTAATTTTAAACATTGATAAAATAAATAAATATATTTTATTCCTCGTTTTTTTTTATCCCTTTTAGATATTTTTTTATCAAAATCCCATGCTTCTTTGATAGTAACTGAGGTATGCTTTTCGAACACAGAACCTGAAAAATTGATTGACTATAAATTTACGGGATAGACCGTTTCTTGAAATTTTCGGACATAAGGAATTGCATACCTTTGCGGTAATTTTATGATGGAAAATTTAGATAAAGAAAAACTCCCTCAGCATATTGCCATCATTATGGATGGAAATGGTCGGTGGGCAAAAAAGAGAAACTTAGAACGAATTGTTGGCCATCAAAAAGGGATTGAATCAGCTCGTGAGATCGTTAAATTTTGCAGGGAAGCAGAGATTAAAGTACTTACCCTTTATGCATTTTCAATTGAAAACTGGAGACGGCCGAGGAAAGAAGTTCACGCACTCATGAATCTTCTTAAAAAGTACATTCTTAAAGAATCAAAAGAACTTCTAAAAAATAATATTTGTTTGAAAACGATTGGGAATATCGAAGATATGCCTTCCTCAGTAACGAGGATACTCAATGAAACCGTAGAAAAAACTAAAACGTGTAACGGAATGATTGTCAACGTAGCTTTGAGCTATGGAGGAAGGGATGAAATTATCCGGGCCATAAAAAAGATAGTGAAAGAAGTAAAACAAGGCAGTTTAAAGGAAGATGACATTACGGAAGGAATTTTTTCAAACTATTTGTTTACCAAGGAGCTCCCTGATCCTGACCTTTTAATTCGTACCAGCGGTGAAATGCGATTGAGTAATTTTCTTCTCTGGCAGATGGCATATACTGAAATTTATGTTACCGAAATTCTTTGGCCTGACTTTAAAAGGGAGGATATGGTTCGAGCC
>DATEXU010000065.1:0-15322 GCA_035256645.1 Thermodesulfobacteriota bacterium
CCTTTCTTTTTTCATAAACCCTTCAAATACTCACTTCCCCCGAGCAATTGCATCTGCCTTAATACCCAGTACTTTCGACTCATAATATAAGGAGAGGGATTACGCGTAGAAAAGCGATGGGGATTTGGTAAAATTGCTGCCAAGAGAGCAGCCTGTTCGGACGTCAATCGTTTTGCTGAGGTATTGAAATAAAGCTTGGAGGCCGCCTCAACCCCAAAGGTATGCTTTCCCAATTCTACGGTATTTAAATACACCTCAAGAATCCGCTTTTTACTCCACAGTAACTCGATCACCGTCGTAAAATAAGCTTCAAGGCCTTTTCTCATAAAACTTCGGCCTGGCCAGAGAAATAAATTTTTCGCTACTTGTTGACTTATCGTGCTCGCGCCACGGATACGTCTGCTTCTTTGGTTGTGTTTTATCGCTTTTTCAATGGCTTCAAAGTCAAATCCATGGTGGTCAGAAAAATTCTGGTCTTCTGCCGCGATCACGGCAATCTGCATGGATGGAGATATGTTTTTGAGATCTGTCCACTCGCGCCGAAGCGTTATTTTTTCTTTCTTCCTGAGCGCCTCAAGTTTGTCCCGGATCATAAATGAGGTAATCGGGGGGTCAACCCATTTAAAAAGGGAAACCACCAGGAGCAAAAAAAGCAAACACCCTATGGTGATTTTTAGAAAAAATTTTTCGATGGCTTTAAGTTTAGAAAATTTCATTCTCTTTTTTAGGACTAAAAAATGTTGACCACTCCACCCAACAAGGAGACTGTTTAACCTTCATATGTTTCCCTTTCTAAGTTTTCTCCAAATACCAAAAGTCATAGTTAGTCTTTGACTTCACTTTTAATAAAGTTAAGAAAACGAAAATATTCAGTGAGACGATAGCCCGTATAGCGGCCAATCAGGATCTGCATCCCGATCAGGGCAAAAAGGACTTCCGGGTAGGCAAAAAAGAAATCTTGAATGATAGCCCGTGACATTACTAAATAGCTGCACGAGGCAACAAAAAAGGTACCCACCGAAACCAAAATCGCCTCTCGTGCCCCTCGTTCCATAAGGATAATGGAGAGCCTTTCAATGGTCATCGTCATTATAACCATGGGAAAAAGCGCCACTGCCATGATCCGATAGATCCCCATGTGGGCACCAAACACAGAACCAACGGCCAAAATAAGAATAATAACCGTGACAATTACTGCGAGACGCGGGACCAAAAGAAGCTTAAGCCGGTCCATATACCACCGCGAAATAAGTCCGAGAATAACGACCATTGAAAACAGCGCTAAGCCCCAGCCGAGTTTGGTGTTTCTAAAAGCAAGTGCAATCAGCACCGGCATGAAGGTTCCGAAGGTATTAACGCCGATAATGTTGCGAAAAAGAGAGACTACCAAGGCTCCTAAGGGGATCATGAGAATAACCCGAAAGACCTGCTGATTTTCCACCGGAAGAGAAAAAAGCGACCATTCATGCAGTGTTGAGCCTATCGACGTAGCCGTCCCATAGAAATGGCTGAAGGTCCGCTGGGTCTCTTTTAAGGCCGAGTAACTATACTCAAAACTTTGTGCTGTAGTAGAGGTTATAAAGGGCCAATTTCCTCGGTAGAGCACTAACATATTTTCCGGTAATTGACCAAATAATTGTTTTTCAATATCTACGGGAACCCATTTTCCATGGAGAAATACCTCGGCCCAGGAATAAAGTTTTTTCTGCCGGACCTTTTCTTCCAGAAAGGCGCCATGCACTGATCGCGAAGGAACCTTGGCCATTCGCGCGAGTCGGATAAAAAGTTTTCTTTTCTGAACAAAGGTTGCCGTTCTCGCCTTAATCGCGGAAGTTAAACTTTTATCTTTAACGAATGATACGGTTTTCACCTCTTTGGTAATAAAATCGAAAATCGTTTTTACTCTTTCGGTTTTATTTTGTTTCCTTCCAACGAGTTCATCTAAAAATTTTTCCATCTCCATGGAAATCGATTCAGGCTCATCTTTTATAACCAAATACCGGGCTATTTGAGGTGAACAAGTCTCTTCGTCGACTTGGTGGCGTGCGTCTAAAATAAACTTTCTGGGCTTTGTCTGAACAGTTACCCGATAAAACAAGCGGGTTTCCCCGACTAATCCTTTGCCTCGCCAATCGATACTTAAATTTCCATTTTTTCTCCCAATGAAAAAATAAAACTTAGGAGATACAAAGTCCTCCCTGATAATGTTCTGGCCAATTTCAGTTCTGGGAAGAAAATGATGGATCAGATTCTTACCCTCTTTCCCGTGGACCTGAATCTTTAGTTCCCAGGTCCAGAGGTTTTCAACCGGTTTGGAAAAAACTGGATATTTGAGGAAGACTATTTTATAACCTGCTATTCCGAGAAAGAGAAAAAAGAAAAACAAGGCGGTTATAAAATGAGTCCGGTTTCGTTTAAAAGCGAGTTGCATTGCTTATCAATAAGAAGATGCTATGGTTTTTTAATTTTTCGGCACGGTGACCCTGATCCATAGACAAACTTTCTACTCACATCAACAACAAAATCTCCTGTCAGCGCTGATCGTCCCAAGATAAAGCGGTAGTTCATACTTGCCCGGTTCGTTAAATTTACCTGAATCCGTTTGGTTATTCCCGCAAGGCATATTTCCAGTTCCACCACGGGTCGTGTTTCTAAATCGACCGTTACTCTGTCCGTGCTCACTTCTTGCCTCGGTCTTTTGATCTTAGCCTCATCGACTACATCCACCTCCATGATCCGGTATTCTCCTTCTGTATCGATCACCTTAAAGCGAACTTTTGAACCCTGGGGTTTCCCTTTCTCTTGGACATATTCAATATCCACTGCATGGAGCGAGGAATTTTTCGCACCCGTATCCATTTTACCTCTTAAAGAAAAATTGTGCCGAGAAATATAGACTTTTTCCAACCACCCTATGACAATCTTTTCTCCAGCAACAGCAGGTTGTTTAAAACCTAAAAAGATAAGGGCTACCAAAATACTTAAACCATATACTCGATACCTGGATTCAAGCATAGAGGGAATTCCTCCCAAAACAGAGTATTATTTCATGCTTCGAAAAACCCCATAATCGAGATAATGACCACCTCGTGTTCATAATTATAGGGCAGGATATGAGGGGGACGAGAAAATTCATAAATGCTCACCTGTAACTGATGGGCATACAGTTTTTTTGATATAAGAAAAGCACGCAACCTGATCATGGGGCGAACCGACAATAAAGCTGCGAATCGTAACGGCGCTCTGTCTGTCGCACGCCCAAACCGCCACTTTCCCCCTTTGCTTATAGTGCCGTAAGCGAGGCGGGCGCTATAGGTGCTGGTGATATATCGTTTGTGTCCTTACCTTCACCAAATCAGAAGGCGACTCTCGAAGGGCATAGCACTACATGCTGGAATCAAACAAAATTACCAAAGTCGCTATTGAGAACAATGAAAGCAGGAGCATTTTATGTTCTCGAATAAAGCTTTTTAAACGGCTATGTTTCGTAAGACTATCAACCAACTTTTGGGAGATCGTCTAAAGCTTTCTTGATGTTTTCATCGGGATACTCAAAGTTTTCCAGTTTCCCCGAATAATAACGATCATAAGAGCTGAGATCCAGAAGACCGTGACCACTTAAATTAAAAAGGATTGTCTTTTCTTTACCTTCTTCCCGCGCCTTAATAGCTTCATCAATCGCTACCCGGATGGCGTGAGCAGATTCCGGTGCCGGTATGACTGCCTCGGAGTTGGCAAACATAACGGCTGCCTCAAAAACCGGATTTTGGAAGCATGAGCGAGCTTCAACCAACCCTTCTTTTACCACTAAACTCACTAAAGGCGACATTCCGTGATAGCGCAGCCCTCCGGCATGAATTCCCGGTGGTTCAAACGTATGTCCTAAAGTAAACATGGGCATAATAGGAGTGGTCTGCGCCATGTCGCCAAAGTCGTAGGTGTAAATTCCCTTGGTAAGAGTCGGACACGCTGCCGGTTCCACCGCAATAATATCAACCTTTTTCCCATTGATCTTGTCCCGGATAAAAGGAAAGGATGAGCCTGCAAAATTACTGCCCCCTCCCGCACAGCTAATCACGACATCAGGATATTCTCCCAGCTTCTTAAACTGAGCTAAAATTTCTTCACCAATAATAGTCTGGTGGAGGCAGACATGGTTGAGCACCGAGCCTAAGCTATAATTGGTATCCTCATGCGTAAGAGCATCTTCAACCGCTTCACTGATCGCGAGTCCCAGTGTCCCGAGGGTGTTGGGATTTTCCTTAAGGACCTTTCGACCAAAGCTGGTCTTGTCGCTCGGGCTGGGATAAACTGTGGCCCCCCACGTTTCCATCATCAAACGACGGTATGGTTTTTGATCATAACTGACTCGGACCATATAAACCGTAACTTCAACGCCCATAAACTTTCCTGCCAAAGCCAATGCGCATCCCCATTGACCGGCCCCGGTTTCCGTGGCCAGTCTTTTCTTGCCTGCCAGTTTATTATAATAGGCCTGGGCAATTGCGGTATTTGGTTTATGGCTTCCGGCTGGACTTACCCCTTCATTTTTATAATAGATCTTTGCCGGAGTTTTAAGAATTTTTTCAAGCCTTCGCGCTCTTACCAAAGGCGTCGGTCTCCAAAGACAATAAATATCTAATATCTCCTCGGGAATATCAATCCACCTCTGCCGGCTCACCTCCTGCTCAATCAAGGGAAGAGGGAAGAGGGAAAGAAGATCATCTGGCCCGACGGGTTTGCCCGTTGCAGGATGAATATACGGGGGAACAGGATAGGGTAAGTCTGCCTGAATATTATACCATTTCCGCGGAATTTCCTGTTCGCTCAGAAAATATTTTACCTGTTCCATAAAAACGCCTCCTTTGTTTCCAAATAAAAATTTTTTTATCCTTTTTTACTCATAAAAAAAACCGTGGGCTCTTTTGTACCCACGGTTTCTTTTATAATAAAGACAAAACATGCTTTTCTCAGGTGGGGATAGAGTTCCCTATCATTATTATGTAAGCTGCCACCACCAGCACCAGGTATAGTCATGTTTATCAAGCATCAACACTTTTTTCATCATTTTAGTTCTCTCTTAAACGAGGTTAAGAAGATTTTTCTTCCTCTTTCTTTTCCTCCGAGCCAGCAATGTTTTTCTGCGCCTTTTCTTCGCCGCGAGCTTCTTCAACGGGTTTTTTCTTTTCTTCCGAAGCTTCTTTAGTTTTAGATTCTCCTTCAGAGGGTTTACCCTTTTTTACCTCTTTTGCAGCTTTCGTTTTGGGCTTACCCACTGCTTGTTTCTTCTTTGCACCTTTTTTCTTTTCAGCGCCCTTTTCTTCGGAAATTATCTCAATGATTGACATGGGTGCGCTGTCACCCGGCCGGAACCCCGCCCGAACAATTCTGGTATACCCACCCAATCTGCTTTTCATTTTAGGCGCGATCTCATTAAACAATTTCTGGACAATCTTTTTATTAGCAATGAGCTTTAGCACTTCCCTCCGCGCCGCAAGATCACCCCTTTTCCCGAGAGTAATAATCTTTTCCGCCAAAGGACGAAGTTCCTTTGCTTTTGCAGACGTCGTCTCAATCTTCTCCCATTCGAAAAAGGAAGTAAGCATATTTTTAAACATTGCCCAGCGATGGCTCGTTGTTCTCCCGAGTTTTCTGCCTGCTCTCTGATGTCTCATCCTTTTTTCACCTAATTAAATCCATTATTCTTCTTCAGAATGTTGTTCCTTATGCGAAGGAAGTACCCAGTTGTCAATTTTTATCCCCAGAGAAAGCCCCATCTCATTTAAAATCTGCTTTATCTCGTTTAAGGATTTGCGGCCAAAGTTTTTCGTTTTGAGCATGTCCGCTTCAGTCTTTTGTACCAATTCGCCAATATAACGAATATTAGCGTTTCTTAAACAATTAGCTGCGCGAACCGAAAGTTCCAGTTCGTTAATGGTTTTATCAAGGTTTTCGTTAACCTTTGGTCTTTCTTCTCTTAATGCAACCTCATGAACTTCTTCTTCCTCTTCTTCAAAATTTATAAAGACACTTAATTGGTCCTGTAAAATTCGAGCAGCAATGGCCACCGCATCTTCTGGACGCACACTCCCATCCGTCCAAACCTCTAAGATTAACTTTTCGTAATCAGTCCGTTGCCCCACGCGAGCATTTCGGATTGTATAATTTATTTTCTGAATCGGAGTATAAATAGCATCAATCGGGATCGTACCGATCGGCTGGCCATCGGTCTGAGCTTTTTCAGCCGGAACATAGCCCCGCCCCATTTTAACGATCATTTCCATATTGAGTTCGGCATCCTTGGATAAGCTCGCAATATGGAGGTCAGGGTTTAAAATCTCAACATTAGCGTTGGGAACTATATCACTTGCCTTTATGTCCGTTTCACCTTTGACATGAATCCTGATGGTCTCAGATTTTTGGGTGTGAAGTTTTACCCTAATTTTTTTCAAGTTCAAAATGATGTCCGCCACATCTTCTTTAACCCCCGGTATGGTGGAGAACTCATGGAGAACTTTGTCAATCCGAACCGAAGAAATCGCCGCTCCTTGAAGGGAAGAAAGCAGAATTCGTCGCAGAGAATTCCCAATGGTTATCCCAAACCCACGTTCCAGGGGCTCAACAGTAAATTTCCCGTAAGAAGAAGTGAGGGTTTCTGTCTCGGTTTCAATTTTTTTTGGCTTTAATAAATCACGCCAGTTTTTATACATTGATATCCCCCATGAAAAAATCTTTTGCCGTTCATTAACGGGAATAGAGCTCAACAATAAGTTGCTCTTGGACAGGCATGGTTAAATTTTTCCGTTCCGGGAAAGCAATAACCTTCCCCCGATAGTTTTCTTTATCCAACTCGAGCCAGGACGGGACACCTAAACGTTCAACGGCCTCAACGGCTTCGTTTACAAGTGGCATCTTTCGGCTTTTCTCCCTGATCTCAACCACATCACCAGCTTTAACCATATAGGAAGGAATATTAACACGCTTCCCATTCACTAAGATATGGTTGTGACTTACGAGTTGTCGGCCTTGGTTTCTTGAATACGCAAAGCCCAAGCGAAAAACGATATTATCCAGTCTCCGCTCCAAAAGAATTAAAAAATTCTCTCCGGTGATCCCCGACTTTCGCTCTGCCGTCCGAAAACATTTTCGAAACTGTTTTTCCAGTAATCCATACATGCGTTTAACTTTTTGTTTCTCACGAAGCTGGTTGCCGTAATCAGAAAATTTTCCTCTCCGCTGACCGTGTTGCCCAGGAGGATAATTTCTTCGTTCAAAACCGCATTTGTCTGAAAAGCAACGATCACCCTTTAAAAAAAGTTTTTGATCCTCTCGACGGCAAAGTTTGCACACTGCACCACGATATCGTGCCAAAAAATAAACCCTCCTTCCTAAACCCTTCTCCGCTTCGGGGGACGACACCCATTATGGGGAATTGGTGTCACATCCCGAATAAGTTTGATGTTAAAACCCATCACCTGCAAAGCCCGCAAAGCTGCCTCCCTTCCAGAGCCGGGACCTTTTACATAAACCTCAAGATTCTTAACGCCATGTTCCAGAACCTTGCGCGCAACAGCTTCAGCTGCCAGCTGTGCTGCAAAAGGAGTGCTTTTTCGTGACCCTTTAAACCCTTGGCAGCCTGAACTCGACCAAGCTAAGGTATTACCACTGACATCGGTAATAGTGATAATGGTATTATTAAACGTGGATTGGATATGAGCAATCGCATCCTGAATGTTTTTTCGTTCTTTTTTCTTTCGCCCTACCCGTTTTGTCGTTGCCATATAACCTTCCTATTTTTTCTTTTTAATAATTGCTCGCCGGGGACCTTTACGGGTCCGCGCATTGGTATGAGTCCGTTGTCCTCTTAACGGCAACCCCTTCCGGTGGCGCAACCCTCGATAACACCCAAGATCCATCAGTCTTTTTATATTAGTGGAAATTTCCCGACGTAAATCACCCTCAACTCTATACTCCCGCTCGATGACCTCGCGGATCCGGGCTACTTCCTGATCTTTAAGCGCTTCTGATTTTGTGTTTGCAGTAATCCCCGCCTTTTCTAAAATCTTCCGAGCCGAATCCCTGCCAATGCCATAAATATAGGTAAGGGCAACCTCTATCCTTTTCCCTCGTGGCAAATCAATTCCCGCAATTCTAGCCAAATTTTATCTCCTCTTAAACGCAAATTAACAAAAGATAGAATCAGCCTTGACGCTGTTTATGACGGGGGTTTTCGCAGATCACGCGAATGACCCGCTTGCGCCGGATAATTTTACATTTATCACAGATTTTTTTTACCGAACTCCGCACTTTCATCTTTGTTTCCCTATCAAGGCTAAACGACGCGCTTTTTTTTTAGATTATTTGCTTCGAAAAATTATTCGTCCCCGACTAAGATCATAAGGTGATAATTCCACCGCAACCTTATCACCCGGTAATATCTGGATAAAATGCATCCGCATCTTTCCCGATATATGGGCCAAAATTTTATGCCCTTTTTCCAGTTCCACCCGAAACATGGCGTTGGGAAGAGCTTCTAAGATAGTGCCTTCAACTTGTATGACTTCTTTTTTAGCCATGCTTTTTACGTGTAATTTATTTTCCTAAGACGTCCTCAATTTTTTTAAAAATATCTTCGATTTTTCCTACCTTTTTAATCGTGCGTAAAAGACCTTTCTTGTGATAGCAGTCAACCATTCCTGGTAGGATTTTTCTCCTTCGTTTTACCGTCGTCCTTTAAATCTCTTTCCCTTCATAAATCCATCATAGTGGCGAGTGATCAGATGGGATTCCATCTGGGCAATCGTATCAAGCGCAACCCCAACGACAATCAGCAAAGCAGTGCCTCCAAAATAAAAAGGCATGTTGAGGTTGTGAATTAAGATCGAAGGCAGCACACAAACTGCCGACAAATACATGGCGCCGCCAAAAGTAACCCGCGTTAAAACGCGATCAATAAACTCAGCCGTGCGTTTGCCTGGCCGGATACCCGGTATGTACCCACCGTATTTCTTCATGCCGTCCGCTACATCCATGGGATTAAACGTAACCGCAGTATAAAAATAACAAAAGAAGATAATCATAGCCACATAAATGACCTGATGCAGCAAGGTAGTTGGCCCTAATGCCTGCAAGAATGACTGTATCCAGGGAACCTTTACAAATTGTTCGATGGTGGCAGGGAACATCATGAGAGAAGAAGCGAAAATAGGCGGAATTACTCCCGCGGTATTGAGCTTGAGAGGAAGGTAGGTGCTTCCCCCACCCAATACTTTTCTACCCACGACTCTTTTGGCATATTGAACCGGAAGCCGCCGCTGACTTCGCTCCATAAAAATAATCGCCCCCACCACAGCCACCATAAAAGCAATGACAAAAATTAACAGAAATAAATTCATCGCCTTTTCTTTTAAAAGCCCGATGACCTGGAGAAAGGCAGTCGGCATCCGGGCCACAATCCCCGCAAAAATAATGAGTGAGATTCCGTTTCCTATCCCCCGCTCGGTAATTTGCTCACCCAACCACATAATAAAAGCAGTTCCCGCTGCCAGGGTTATTACGGTCATTAATCTAAAATCCCAGCCGGGAGTCAAAACAACCGGAGCGCCTCCCGGCGCAGTCATCCGCTCGAGCGCAATAGCAAGGCCAAAGCCTTGAACAATCGTGATAATGACACTCCCATAACGAGTGTATTTCGTGATCTGTTTTCTGCCTGCCTCACCTTCCTTGGAAAGTTTTTCCAAAGAAGGTACTACCACCGTAAGAAGCTGAAGAATAATCGAGGCGGTGATATAGGGCATAATCCCCAACGCAAAAACCGAAAGGTTTTCTAATGCCCCGCCCCCAAACATGTCCATCATCGCAAAAAGGGTTCCTTTTGCTGATTGGTCAGCAAAAATAGCCTTTAGTGCCATGGCATCAATCCCCGGCGTGGGCACATGAACTCCGATCCGATAAACCACCAGCAGCAAAAAAGTAATAACTAAACGGCGCTTTAATTCAGGAATTTTGGGGATATTCTGAAAACCCGTAAGCATAGTTAAAGAACCTCGACCTTTCCCCCCACTCGTTCGATTTTCTCTTTTGCTTGACCACTGACGCGGTGTGCTTTAATAATCAGAGGTTTCGTGATCTCCCCTTTCCCCAGAATTTTAACGCCATCCTGGAGCTTTTTAATTAACCCCTCTTTGATCATCAATGCGGGATCAATGACTACGTCTTTGTCAAACCTCTCCAAGTCTTTAACATTTATTAAAGCAAAGTGTTTTTTAAAAGGGCTATGGAACCCTTTTTTGGGAAGCCTCCTTTTGAGGGGCATCTGTCCACCCTCGAAGCCTCCGCTTTTTCCGCCACCCGACCGGGCGTTCTGCCCTTTGGCGCCCTTTCCCGCAGTCTTTCCGTAGCCGGAACTTTCACCCCGGCCCACTCTTTTCGGCTTTCTTCGAGCACCTGTCGGAATTTTAATCTCATGAAGCTTCATAGTCTTAAACGTCTTTCTCAATCAGTCAATTTCTTGGATTTCTACCAGGTGGGCAACTGCCTTCAGCATCCCCTGTACCTCTGGAGTAGCCTTTACCCGTATGGTCTTATGCGTTTTAGTAAGCTTGAGGCCAACTAAAGTTCTCTGGTGTTTTTTCGGCCGTCCGATAGAACTTTTTTTTAATGTTACTTGCAGTTCCTTTACCATTGCCCTTATTTCCAGTGAAATGAAGAAACTATTATTCCGTTTTACTTATGAGTTCTTTGCCTAATTTTTTTCGCATCTCATCATGGCTTCTTAATTTAATCAAGCCATCTATGGTTGCCTTTACCGCATTGTGAGGGTTGTGAGAGCCTAAACATTTTGTGAGAATGTTGTTGATCCCGGCAGCCTCCACGACTGCCCGCACTCCACCCCCAGCAATAATACCCGTTCCTAAAGAAGCTGGCTTGAGGAAAACCTTGCCCGCGCCAAAATGTCCGATAATCTCGTGGGGAATTGTCCCATTCATAAGGGGAACTAAAACCAGATTCTTCTTGGCCTGCTCAGCCCCTTTACGAATTGCTTCCGGAACTTCTTTGGCTTTCCCCAGTCCATACCCAACCATTCCATTCCCATCACCGACGACTACAATGGCACTAAAGCTGAACCTCCGGCCACCTTTTACTACTTTAGCCACGCGACTTATGTGAACCACTTTGTCAATAAATGTCTTTTCATCCTTCTCTTTTACGATCATATCCCTCACTTTTCTTTAAAATTCCAGCCCAGCTTCTCGGGCTGCTTCAGCTAACGCCTTGATGCGCCCATGATATAAAAAACCATTCCGATCGAATACTACCTGTTTAACCCCTTTGGCGATCGCTCTTTGAGCGAGTAATGCTCCCACTTTTTTTGACGCCTTCATGTTTCCCGTCCCTTCCTTTAAATCCGCACCGAGTTCAGCGGTAAGGGTAGAGGCAGAAACCAGCGTCTGTCCGGTCTCATCATTAATGATCTGGGAATAAATATGCTTGGCACTTCGAAAAACACAAAGCCGGGGACGCGCAACAGCGCCACAAACTTTTTTTCGAATTGATCTTTTTCTTCTTAATCGGGAGATGATTTTTTTTGGTGTTTTCATGATAATAATCGTAATGCAACGTCTCTTTTATTTTGCTCCGGTCTTGCCAACTTTTCTCCGGACTTTTTCCTCCGCGAACTTAATTCCTTTAGCCTTATAAGGTTCAACCGGACGAAAGGCCCGGATTTTTGCTGCCACATCCCCCACCTTTTGCTTATCGCACCCTTCAACAGTAATCCGATTTTGTTTATCCACGGTAGCCGTGATGCTTGGGGGAAGGGGAAAATTAATGGGATGCGAATAGCCCAAGGTCAATGTGAGGACATTACCTTTTACTTCCGCACGATATCCGACCCCAGAAATATCTAATATCCTTTCGAACCCCTTAGTAACTCCAATAATTAAATTTGCGATCAACGTCCGGGAGAGTCCGTGCAAAGCACGGGTTTTCCGGTTTTCATCAGCTCTTTTCACGATAATATTCTCGTTGGTAACTTCCACGCTCATGCCCGGCCGCAGCATATGCTCCAGACTTCCCTTCGGTCCTGTTACCCTAAGAATCCCCTTATCTAAACTGATCTTCACTCCTGAAGGAACTGGTATTGGTAGTTTGCCAATGCGCGACACTCTTCATTCTCCTTTACCAAACCGAACAGATGAGTTCTCCACCCACATTCAACTTTTTGGCGTCGTTGTCGGTAATGATCCCCTGTGGGGTAGAAACAATATTAATGCCAAAGCCGTTAAGCACAGGAAGAATCTTTTTGCTCTTTACATAAATTCTTAAGCCCGGTTTACTTACCCGTTTAATGCCATTGATGATCCCCCGGTTTTGGGCATCATACTTGAGATATACCCGAAGCGTTCCTTTTTTTTCTTCGCTTAAGACTTTAAAGTTTTTAATATACCCCTCCTGTTTGAGAATTTTAGCAATCTCCAGTTTTTCTTTAGAAAGAGGGATATCTACTTTCTCAAACTTGGCCTTATTGCCATTCCGAATTCGGGTAAGCATATCCGCAATCGGGTCAGTCATGCTCATATAAGTATTTCCTTATTCAAATAAGGTCATCGGATTCTTGTTTTTTCCCAAGACTTCTTTTTACCAGCTCGACTTAATCACTCCCGGAAGCTCACCCTTTAAGGACAAAAGCCGAAAACAAATCCTGCACATGTCAAATTTCCTTAAATAGGCGCGCGGTCGTCCGCATAACGGACACCGGTTATATTTCCGGGCAGAAAACTTGGGAGTACGTTTTGATTTTGCAATAAGAGATTTTTTTGCCATCTTTTTAATCCCGAAAAGGCATACCTAAGTATTTTAAAAGGGCCTTCCCTTCTTCATCCGACTTAGCACTGGTGACAATAACAATATTCATGCCTCTCACTTTATCAATTTTATCATAATTGATTTCCGGAAAAATAATTTGCTCCTTGATACCCAGGGCGTAATTTCCCCGACCGTCAAAAGATTTTCCGGATAATCCACGAAAATCTTTAACCCGGGGTAATGACACATTGACCAGCCGGTCGAAAAATTCATACATCCTTTCTTTGCGCAAAGTCACCATGCAACCAATAGACATTCCCTCCCGAAGCTTGAATCCGGCAATTGACTTTCTCGCCTTCGTAATAACCGGTTTTTGTCCCGAAATTGCCAAAAGCTCATTTGCCGCGGAATCAAGCACTTTTACATCACTAATCGCTTCCCCTAAACCCATATTGATAATTATCTTTTGGAGCGAAGGAATCTCCATAATATTTATATACTGAAATTCCTTTTTCAAAGACGGAACAACTTTCTCGAGGTAATACTCTTTTAACCGTGCAGCCAATGACAATCTCCCTTTTTAATTAGGAAAGAATTTCACCACATTTTTTACAAACCCGGACTTTTTTATCATCCTCTAGATACTTTTTTCCTATCCGCGAAGGTTTATTACATTTTGTACATATAAGCATAACATTAGAGATATTGATCGGGCCTTCCCGCTCAATGATCCCCCCCTGTCGTTGTTTAGAGCTGGGGCGGGTGTGTCGCTTAATAAAATTAACCTTTTCCACTATGACCCGGTTTTTCTTGGAAAGTATCGATAAAACCTTACCGCTTTTCCCTTTATCCTTTCCCGCAATCACCATCACCAGGTCGTTCTTTTTAACATGAAACTTTTTTCTTTCCATTTTTATCTCTTTTATAGAACTTCGGGAGCCAAAGAAATAATCTTCATAAACTTCTTCGCCCTTAATTCTCGGGCTACCGGTCCAAAAATTCGAGTCCCGATCGGTTCATTTTGAGGATTAATCAAGACCGCCGAATTATCATCAAATTTAATATATGTCCCGTCCTTGCGCCTCACTTCCTTTTTAGTCCTCACAATGACTGCTTTCGCTACCTCTCCCTTTTTGACCTTAGAATTAGGGATCGCTTCTTTAATTGAAACCACAATCACGTCCCCCAAGGAAGCATACCGTCTCCCCGATCCCCCCAGAACCTTAATACACATAAGTCTTTTTGCGCCTGAATTATCAGCAACCGTAAGTCTCGTCTGCTGTTGAATCATGATTCGCCTCGAAACTCCCAGAATTAAAAAAGGAGAAAGTTTTCAAACCGCTTTTTCAATAATTTCCCGAACCCGCCAGTGTTTGTCTTTACTTAAAGGTCTTGACTCTACAATGAGAACCTTATCGCCAATCCGACAAGCATTCTGTTCATCATGGGCTCTAAATTTTTTTCGTTTCCGGATGAATTTTTTGTAAGTCGAATGCTGCGTAAGCCGTTCCACTAAAATAGTCACGGTCTTATCCATTTTGTCACTAATAACAATCCCAATCAGGGTTTTTTTTCGTCTCTGTGTCTGATGATCGTGGTCCATTAATCTACCCCTTTTATTTCCCTTGGCCCTTGCGGAGCTCTTTAAAAATCGTTTTTACCCGAGCGATATCTTTTTTGACTTGTTTGACCCGCATAGTGTTTTCAAGCTGTCCCATGGCGGATTGAAATTTAAGGTTAAAAAGTTCTTCAGTAAGATCTTTCTCTTTCTGCAGCATTTCTTCTGATGACAAGTCCCGAATCTCTTTAGGCTTCATCACTATGACTCCGGCTCAAAAATTTTGTAGCGATTGGAAGTTTATGAGCTGCTAAACGAAATGCTTCCCGGGCGGTTTCTAAAGAAACCCCCTCCATCTCATAAAGAACTCGGCCTGGTTTCACCACCGCAACCCATTCCTCAGGACTACCCTTGCCCTTTCCCATCCTCGTTTCCGCTGGTTTCTTGCATAAAGGTTTATCAGGAAAAATCGTAATCCACACCTTCCCGCTCCTCTTGACATGGCGGGTTAAGGCGATTCTCGCCGCTTCAATCTGACGGCTCGTTAGCCAGCCGCATTCAGTGGCGAAAAGACCAAAATCTCCAAAGTGGAGCGCATTACCTCGATAGGCCTTTCCTCTCATCCGGCCTTTTTGAATTTTACGGTGTTTTATCTTCTTCGGACTTAACATGAGGTTATTTCCTTATCCGCTCTTTTACTGCCTCGCTATCTTGACTTACCTCTCCTTTGTAAATCCACACCTTGATCCCGATGATCCCGAACGTAGTCTTTGCTTCAGCAAAACCAAAATCAATGTTGGCTCTGATGGTATGAAGAGGCACTTTTCCTTCCCGGTACCATTCAGTCCGGGCCATTTCTGCTCCTCCCAACCGACCCGAACAGGAGATCCGTATTCCCTGGCACCCAAATTTCAATGAAGACGTTACACTCCGTTTCATTGCCCGCCGGAACGAAAC
>DATEXU010000066.1:0-13619 GCA_035256645.1 Thermodesulfobacteriota bacterium
TGTCGAAGGGCGCATGGCTAATTACGACACAGTCTCATAAGGAAGGGGGAGGATCGAGGGTTTTAGCTTCCTGAAATATGCGAAAAACGCGTCTAACTTGGGTCTTTTTTTAAGAGGTCAGGGAAGGGGTTTTAATTTAAAACGGTTTATTATTTTCTTTCGGCAAAAAATTATAACTTTTGCCGGTTCCAATTTTTGTAACAATAAGTTGATATTTAAAAATTTGATCGGATTTCTTACCTATTTCATTTTCCAAAACTACACGAAGTAATATTTCAATGGGCTTTCCACTTTCGGTATTGTCTATTTGTTCTTTCCAACCTTGACTTTCTTGGAAGTCTGGATTTTCTTCTGGTTTTATCGGGGTAGTCTTGCCATTCGCTGTAAAAAACACTTTTTGTTTTAATGCCCAATCCTTGTTAACATCCATTGTCCACGCCTTAATTTTCACACCGGGTTTTAGTTCGTTCAAAAGAGGTCGATTAAGATGGTTATTATGTATTTCCTTTAGTTTCTCCTCGCTGGTTTGAGATAATATTTTAGCCATTAATTGGTCATTCTTTTCTTTTAATAGCTTATTTTGGGTATCTTGAGATGAGGCTTTCCACAAATCCTTTTTCCACCACAAACTATTTCCAAATTTAATGTCTACTGAAATATTTTTTGCCACATAATTGCTATAATTTAAAACGTGAAATTCAAGGATCGTTGAATCCAATCTTTCTTCAATATTCACTGGCGTCACTTGTAATTGAGGAATCCCGGTTATTTTTTCATTCGGTTGAATCCACCATGAAATGGCAACCAACGCAATACCCAACAACAGACAAAATATAATGCTAAGGTGGACTCCCAGCCCGTAACGAAAGATTTCAAAACTTCCGACAAAGAATGCACCGAGTAAAAGAATATTAGAGATTGTAATGCTAAATTTCCCGCTGAACGCAATAGCGGAAAGAATAACTGTTAAAATAAGCCCCGTAATAGGGCTCTGTATAAAATTATGAATATTATCTGACCACATGAAAGTATCATATCAAAAACCCTTTATGTGTCAAATAAATAACCCCAAATGAAATATCCTTGAAAATAAAAAACCCGGTTGAGAGCCGGGCAATATCCAGGGAAGAGAATCAGGGGTAAAAATTGATTGAAAAATCAGGAGCTATATCTTATAAGGTGAAAGAAGAGATCAATGGTTTTAATCCTCAAGACTATGCCAAACTCCCGTATAGCTCGAATCTTTTTTAAGAGGTCACATAGGGGTTTTAGGTTTTATAGGGCAACCCCTCGTAAGTGGTTTGTGATACTGGAAAACAAGGTTTGGGTATCCACTGCGATAGCAATTTTTAAGATTCAAGGAGGGACAAATTAAAATAGCTATGAAATTTGAACTCAAACCAAATCCGCGAGGCATGTCTAATGATGATCTAATTGAAGAAATTAAGAGGGTTGATTGTTTGGTAAATAAAAGTACTTTAACGCAAGAGGACTTTTATAAAATTGCTAAAATACATCCGACGACTTTGCGGGGGAGATTTGGTAATTGGAAAAATGCCCTAATTGCTGCGGGGTTGGAGCATAAATTTGGGGGGCTTCCGAGCAATATAAAAATAAGACGAAGTACGGAAATAATCAGTAATGAAAAAATCATCGGCGAGTTTAAAAGAATAGCAAAAGTCCTGGGAAAAGAAAGTGTAACGATGGAAGAGTTTAAAAATTATAGTGAGATTGTAATACATCCTGAAAGTGTTCGACGACGTTTCGGTTCTTGGGTTGGTGCCACAGAAAAAGCAGGATTGAAGTTATCATCTAACTATCGTCGCCGATATTCAAATGAGGAATACTTTGAAAATTTGCTCAATGTTTGGACTCATCACGGAAGACAACCATTTTACCGAGAAATAGAAGAATATCCATCTACAATTTCTGCTGGAGCTTACGAGAATCGGTTTGGTTCTTGGCGGAAGGCGCTGGAGGCGTTTGTCGCTCGGATGAACGGCGAGGAGATAGAGGTTGCTGAAAATCCAATAGTAGAAGAAACCACAAAGATGGCTAAAGTAGCCACAGAAGGCAAACATGTTTCTAAATTCCTGAACAGATCAGAAGACAGAAGAGGTATTACTCTATCTTTGAGGTATAAAGTTCTCGTAAGGGATGATTTTCGATGTGTTAGATGTGGAAGAAGCCCTGCTACAAGTCTCGGTGTGGAATTACATATTGATCATGTTGTCCCTTTTTCCAAAGGTGGGAAAACGACAATGGATAATTTAGAAACAAAGTGTAAGGAGTGTAATTTGGGAAAAGGAAATAGACATGTATAATTAAACAGCTGCTGATTTGACTTTGAATTGGAGAATACAAGACCTATTGTCTTGCTTAAATCCTTGTGTTCCCAGGAGAGCCATAATAGTCCGGGTAGAGATCCCTTACATACGGATTAAATTCCCTCCTTGTTTTGCGACACCTCTTTTTTTAAGCCTTTTCCTGATAGTTCCTTCATTGATTCTAATTGTCGCAACTCGCTAAGCTGCATACCCACCTTTGCTTATCGGTGCTTACCCAGTCGTAGATGGCAACGGCCTTATACCAAGTTGCATTCAAAAGTAGATCGAGGCGGCGACGATCAAAACGTGAAAAGTGAGACGTGAAGTGTGAAGTGTTTTAACACCTTACGTTTAACTTTTTACGATTTACGAAAACTGACGAGGAGCCAACCAAGACATACAAATGAAGGCGACTTGGTATTATTTCTCATATTTGATATTCGTTAACTCAAGAAGGGTCGCGGGCTCCACAATGTCAATCCCTTCAAAATTGGCCAAAGTCAAAAGATGAGAGTCGCCGGAAATAATGAAATCCGCTCCGCCTTCAACTGCGCAAGCCAGGATGATATTATCGGTGGGATCGGCTTTGATTACATCTAAAACCAATTCTCCTTTTGTGATTTCAGCTATCCCGCCTAAGTTATCAATAAAGGCCTCAACCTCTTTTGCTGTTACCCCGTTCTTTTTTAATAATTTAATCAGCTTGGGATAATACAGAACTTTGTGCGTTTCCTTAATAATGGCCTGGGAAATGACTAATTCAACCGCTCCCTTAAGTGCCAGTTTAAGAATAAAGGCGGGCTTTCCTCGGGGATTAAGAATGGCGCTTACCAAGACATTGGTATCCAATACAAGTTTGATCATACTCTTCTGATTTCCTTTGCAGCCTCCTTAATCGTCTTTTCAATGATCGCCGGTTCCTCATCTTTCATTTTTTCCCAAATTCTACCCAGTGCCTGAAGGGCTACCTTTCGGCTGTCTTTTATCTGCTGGTATTTTTCTATCCTTACGATCGCCACCATCGCCCGGCCTCCTCGCTCAATAATATAATCGTCTCCCCCCAGGGCCACTTCATCCATGATTCGGCCAAGATTTTGTCGGGCCTTTAAAGCCGAAACTTTTTTTAGCATTTTGTCCATGCTCCTTATAATTAGTGTAGTGAATCTAACACTTCTTTACATAAATTCCGAGGTCGTCCTTCCCGCGAATACCCTGAAGGGCACTGGTGCGGGGAATCCACCACAAAAGCACTGGATTCCGGGTCAAGCCCGGAATGACAAATAAACAAAGAAATTTCTGAATCACTACATTGGTTATTATATGTTATTATATACTGATATAATTATTATAGGGCATAGGTGAATTCTGTCAAGGGGTAATTTCCGGCTACATGAGGGGAATCCAGCGGCGGGGGTAATTCCGCAATTATGAAGGGCTTAATACCAAGGTACATTCAAAAGTAGATCGAGGCGGCGACAAGGAATCGACGTCGAGGAGTATGACGAGGAGCCAACAAAGATATACAAATGAAGGCGGCTTGGTATAAGGCCATGTTCTGCAGGTAAGCATTATAGAACAGAGGAAACCACCCAAAAACTGCCGAGCCCTTGGGGGTTGGCGGCTCGGAAGGTAATGGCAACGGATTTTAAGGCTTTTGTTGCTTTATATGAGGAAGTTGATTTTGTATTTTTAGTCATCGGTTACGATTTTGTATCCATTAATATGACGTTCACGCCCTTTTTCTTATACGAGCAAAAATGAGGGTCAACAGTATAAATTGTTGTAGCGCCATATCTAATAAAGCCAGAGAGTATGAAAGAGTCAGACATATGAAGGCCAAGGCCGTGTGATAAATTAGCAGCTGCCATAAATACATCATAATTATCGAGCCATGCAATAGTGCAAATATTCTTTATGGCTTCTAATAAAGTATCAATAGAGTGTCGATCTATCGAACCTTTAAGGGCAAGTTTTTTTAGTTCATATAAAGAAATACAAGATACAACTGAGTCATCACCATCTAATATTTCATTCCATACGTTCAAGGTCTGTTTATTGCCTTTAATAAGTTCGACAAAAAAACCGGTATCAATACCTATCATGGGAGTCGGCCCTTATTGTTTCAATGTCTTTATGAACGTCTTTTGAAATGCGGGCTTTGCCGATAAGGTCTATAACTTTCCTTCCGCTTTCCTTTTTCTTTTTTGAAAGAATATAATCCTGAACTGCCTCAGTAATTACTGAGGATACAGATTTTTTTTCATTATCGGCAAAGGTTTTAACAACCCTTCCAATGTTGTCCGGGATATTTGCTGTTATTCTCATTTTTCTACCTCCATGAAGATATTATGTGCTTATATTGTGCGCATTTAATTGAATTATCAAGAAAAAAATAAAATCCATGGTGCGGGGAAACCCCCCTCAAAAATTGCTTGTTAAAACCCTTTATTTATAGGGGCTTGAGGTTTGCAAAACGAATGAGGAAAAAACAAAAGTTTCTTCCTCATAACACCCGGATATTTGCGAGAGCGGGTTTTGCCCTTTGCCTTTCCTTGTGATATAAAAATCTAATTAGTAAATTGAGCGATTTTGTTTGCCAAGGCGCCAAAACCACGGTAGGACAGCCGTCCCGGCTGTCCGGTCATTTCACCCTTCATGACAGGCGAGACGCCTGTCCTACTGGTTTTGTAATGAAAATCGCTCAATTTTAGTGTTAGACAAATAGTTTAACGTATTCCCCCTTTTTAATAAATTTTATGCGCAATTTAAAACTCATTATCGAATACGATGGCACTCATTATCAGGGGTGGCAAAGCCAGAAGAACGGCCTCACCATTCAGGATGTTTTGGAAAAAGCCCTGAGCCAAATCCTTAACCAAAAAATTCGGTTGAATGGCTCGGGCCGCACTGATAGCGGAGTGCACGCTTTAGGACAGGTAGCCAGCTTTAAGACTGAGTCCGCGCTTGACACGAATGCTCTGCTTAAAGGCGCTAACAGCCTTCTTCCTTCCGATATTTTGATCAAGCACATCGAAGAGGTACCGGAAAACTTTCATGCCCGGTTTAGCGCCAAGAGCAGGATCTATGAATACCGGATTTGGAATGCATCGCAACCTTCAGTCTTCTTTCGAAGCTATTCGTGGTGGGTACAGACGCCCTTAGATGTTGAGAAGATGCACAAGACCGCGGTTTACTTAATCGGTTGGCGCGATTTTTCCTCCTTCCAGGGCGCTGACCATGAAAAGGTTTCCCCTGAAAGAGAGGTGCTGGATGTATTTTTTCGGCATGAAGGACCGGAAGTGATTTTTTTTATTCAAGCAACCGCTTTCTTACGCCATATGGTCCGCACTATTATGGGAACACTCGTTGCGGTGGGAAAAAGCAAAATGTCGCACGAAGAGTTTGTGGAGATTGTTGAAGCGCGGGACCGCGCCAAAGCGGGAAAAACCGCTCCTGCTCAGGGTCTGTTTTTAAAAGAGGTCTGCTACTGATACCAAGTTGCATTCAAAAGCAGATCAAGGCGACGACGATCAAAACGTGAAAAGTGAGACGTGAAGCGTGAAGTGTTTTAACACCTTACGTTTAACTTTTTACGATTTACGAAAACTGACGAGGAGACAACAAAGATATGCAAATGAAGGCGACTTGGTATGATTTACCAACCCCGGGCCAGGCGCTCAGCCAGGATGGAAGGAAGCCCGGCTGATACAATTTTTTTCTGGGTAGTTTCAAGCGCATACCGCACCCGCCGAAGATAAAAAACCCGCTTTTTCATATCAAGGATTCCATAAGAAGCCAGGGGAGAACCGTCCCGGGGCTGACCCACACTGCCCACGTTGATTAAAAAACGAATCTTTTCTTCCAAGACAATTTCGGTGAAGTTTTTGGAAAAAAAGAATTCCCCAAATTCGCTGAGCACGAATACTGACGGGATATGAGAATGACCGACAAAGCACAAGTTGTGCTTCAAGGCTCGAAGGTTCCGCAGGGCTTCATTACCTGAAAAAACATAAACCCAATCCTGAGGATTAAGGGGCGAGGCATGAACAAAGGTTAAACCTTCTTCTTCTTTTTTAAGGGGCAACTCGGTTAAAATTTTTTTTCCATCAGGGCTCAGGTGGGCAATGGTCCACTCAATCGCCTGCCGGGCAACTGAATTAAACGTGCTGATCTCTGTTTTCCCTGTTACTGCCCAGTCATGATTCCCCGCGATCATGACGTCGAATTTTTCCCGCAGGAGGGTGATACATTCTTCTGGGTTTGGCCCATAGCCAACAATGTCGCCCAAGAAGATTAGTTTTTGAATATCCGTTCCGGTTAGGTCCTTTAATACTGCATCAAAGGCTTCGAGGTTTCCATGGATGTCAGAAAGAATTGCGTATCTCACTACTTTTTGCCCTCACCTCTTACTTTATTTAAATAATATGATTATGTTATATTAAAACCATCAGATTTTTTCAAACAAATTATTACCTTTTTTTTGCCGTAAAACTTGATGAAGCTGTAAAAAGTCGCAAAATCGCGGATTTTGTCATGCTGCCCCTCGACAAGCTCGGGGTGACACACTACATTGTCACGGTGAGCCGAGCCTGCCATGAGTTTATCGAATGGAACCGTCAGGGTGACATCTCCGCCTTTTTACGAAGCCGTCAAACTTCCTTGAGAAAAAATTCCTATTACCTTTACTATCTTCCTCAAATAGATTATTTAATACAGAGATTTTTTGACCAATTAATATTTCGGATTATTTATGCGATCAAATGATTTTGACCTTCTGATTAAAAAGAACCGCATTCGAGGAAAAATTTTTTATCCTCCGGAAAAATTTAAAAAAAACCAAGGGATAATTATTCTTTGTCATGGAATACCCGGCGGAAAAAAAGACCCGGAAGATCCGGGCTACGCCCAGTTGGCGCAGGTTTTAGGTGAAGAAGGATTGCAGGCGGTGACATTTAATTTTCGGGGCGCCGGTGAAAGCGCCGGGGATTTCGACCTTCGGGGCTGGGCCGAGGATTTACAAGGAGTTAAAGACTATGTTGTTTCGCTCGATGCCGGCTCTTCTCCGGTTGTGCTCTTTGGTTTTAGCGCCGGCGCTGCGGTGGCAGTTTATGCCTGCGCTCAAGATAGCAAGGAGATTGCGGGATTAATCCTCTGTGGCTGTCCGGCTGATTTTGATTCTATTTTAAAAGAACGAGGAATTGACCAATACTTAAACCACTGCCGGCAAATCGGAATTATTAAAACCCCAGGTTTTCCTTTTGACCGATCAGCCTGGATAGAAAGTTTTCACCTGCTCAGGCCGGAAAATTGGGTGGGCAGCCTGATGTTAAAACCCACGCTTATCATCCATGGCGACCAGGACAATGTTGTTCCGGTTGAGCATGCTTATCGGCTTTATGAAAAAGCGCTTGATCCCAAAGAGCTTATCATTATCAAAAAAGGGGGTCACCGCCTTCGGTTAAATGAAGCGGCCATGAACGCAGCGAGGAACTGGCTTAATACCACATTGCATTCAAAAGCAGATCGAGGCGAGGACGATCAAAACGTGAAAAGTGAGACGTGAAGTGTGAAGTGTTTTAACACCTTACGTTTAACTTTTTACGATTTACGAAAACTGACGAGGAGACAACAAAGATATGCACATGAAGGCGACTTGGTATAAGAAGTTTATTTAAAATGGAAGCTCAATCTCACCTCCCTGATGAACTAAAAATTTCTTTTGAGAAACTAAAGACTTTTCTCTTGCAGGGACAAAAGCAGATCAGTCTCTCGGGGGTAAAAGGTTCTTTTTTCCCCTTTCTTTTAAGCGCCCTGGCCTTAGACATCGCGCGAAGTTTTTTGGTTGTTACCCCAGACAACGATCTGGCAGAAGAAACATGCCGCGAACTGCGGTTTTATTTAGGTAAAGATGAAGCTCGATATCGGCCTGTTCTTTTTTTCCCCGGCTGGGAAACGCTTCCTTACGATACTGCTGATCCTCACCCGGAAAAGGTGATCGCCCGGATTGAAAGCCTTTTTCATTTGCAGCGCCAGGAGGCTTTTCCGATTGTGGTTGCGCCGCTTCCGGCCCTCATGCAGCGCTGCATTGCCCCTCAAGACCTAAAAAAATCCATAATTGTGATAAATTGTCGCGATCCGATTAATCGTGAATTCTTATTGGAGCGGTTAGTCATTGGCGGATACCGCAATGTGCCCCTGGTGGAAGAACAAGGAGAATTTAGTGTCCGCGGAGGAATAGTGGATATTTTCCCTCCGTTATGCGCCTTTCCAATTCGTTTAGAGTTTTTCGGAGATACGGTTGAATCTATCCGCCGGTTTAACCCAATAACCCAACGATCAATCTCTAACCAGGAAGAGGTTCATATTCTCCCGGTTTCAGAAATTATTCTTGATGAATTATCCAAAACCCGGGCATTAGAAAAGATCGATCTCCTTCTTCAGCAAGACAGCATTTCGCCTCGCCTTCGAAAAATAATGAGAGAGAAAATAAAGGGGGAAGGTCACTTCCAGGGGATTTCTTTTCTCCTGGAGTTGTTTTATGAATCCCCGGGAACCCTCACTCAGTATTTTCCTGATGATGCCATCGCGTGGTTTTATGGGGTCTCCGATTGGGAGCAAAGAATGGCTGATTATGCGGAGAGGATTACCCAGAGCCTTGCCTCTGCCCAGGAGGAAGAAAAAATTTCGAGTTTAGGCGCAAAGCTCTACCTCACTCCTGAGGAAACAAACCAAACCTTAGCCCTGTTTACAAAGGTATCGATCGATTCGCTCGAAATCTTTCGTCCGGAAGAAAACGCTCTTACCTTCTCCACGTCCGACAATCAAGGTCTTTTCCGAGAAATCATGGAAACAAAAAGCCGGGGCCGGCCTTTGGCAAAGCTGGTTCAAAAAATTAGGGATTGGCTTAATGATTATTTTTTAATTGTCCTGGTCATGTATTCCAATATCCAAATGAAACGACTCCAGGACCTCCTTGATGGCTATGGACTGCCAATAACCATGTGCGAAGATTTTTCCTTCCTGGCGCATGGCAACCCAGGAAAAGGAGAATTGATTCTCACCTTGGGCCAAATCCAAAGAGGGTTTTGCTCGTATGCTGACCGGGTTGTTGTGCTGACTGAAGGCGAGGTGTTCGGGGAAAAATTTTCTCATGGGAAAAAGATTGAACAAATTGAGGGCGATCCTATCTCCAGTCTTGATGACCTGCACGTTGAGGATTTTGTTGTTCATGTTGATTATGGGATTGGCCAATACAAAGGACTCCATCCCCTGGAGGTGGGTGGAAACAGAAACGACTTTCTCCTTATCGAATACCGGGACCAGGATCGGCTTTACGTTCCGGCTTTTCGGCTTAACCTGGTCCAAAAATTTCGTGGCGGGGAGGAAGAAGCTACCCCGGCGCTTAACAAACTGGGGGGAACAGCCTGGCTAAATACCAAGAACAAGGTAAAGAAAGCGATCATGGCTCATGCCAAAGAACTTCTCAAAGTCTATGCTGTCCGCCAGGCATTAGAAGGATACTCCTTTGCTCCCCGAGATCAGCTTTATCAGGAGTTTGAGACCCGGTTTGAGTATGAAGAAACCCGCGATCAGTCAAATGCCATTGAAGATGTAATTAAAGATATGGAAGGCCAGCGTCCTATGGATCGGTTAATCTGCGGAGACGTAGGCTATGGAAAAACTGAGATAGCCCTCAGGGCTTCTTTTAAGGCAGTGCTGGATAATAAGCAGGTAGCCATATTGGTGCCTACCACTATTTTGGCTTATCAGCATTATCAGACCTTTGCTCATCGATGCCGGGATTTTCCCGTTAACGTTGCCATGCTCAGCCGTTTTCAAACACCCCGGGAACAAAAGGAGGTCATTGACCAGCTCAAAGAAGGCAAAGTTGACATTGTCGTTGGGACACATCGCCTCATTCAGAAGGATATTGGTTTTAAAGACTTAGGCCTGGTCATCATTGATGAGGAACATCGGTTTGGGGTGAGGCACAAGGAAAAATTTAAAAAACTACGGGCACTGGTTGATGTTTTAGCACTTACCGCGACCCCGATTCCCCGCACTCTGCAACTTTCTCTTTTGGGAATCCGCGACTTAAGCATCATCAATTCCCCACCCGAAGACAGGCTGGCGGTAAGGACTTTTATTGCTCATTTTGACGGAAATATAATTCGCGAAGCAATTATAAGAGAATTTATGCGAAACGGGCAGGTGTTTTTTATCCATAACCGGGTAGAAAATATTGAGACGGTTGCCGGTTATTTAAAAGAACTTGTCCCTGAGGCCAGTCTGGCTTTTGCTCATGGCCAGATGGAAGAGAAGGAATTAGAAAAAGTGATGTGGGCTTTCCACCAAAAAGAGGTAAACCTTCTCCTTTGTACGACAATTATCGAATCCGGGATGGATTTCCCCAATGCCAATACTATTATCATCAACCGGGCAGACAGATTAGGGGTGGCTCAACTTTATCAGCTCCGGGGAAGAGTTGGCCGTTCAAGTCACCAGGCGTATGCATACTTTTTGATTCCCCAGGAATCATATTTAACCGGCAAGTCAAAAAAAAGACTTGAAATAATTGCGAAATTTAGCGAGCTGGGGTCGGGCTATCGTCTGGCGAGCTTAGATTTGGAGCTTCGGGGCGGGGGAAACATCCTGGGCCTCTCTCAATCCGGCCATATGGCACAAGTGGGAATCGAGCTTTATTATCAACTTATTGAAGCAGCGGTTAAGGAGATCAAAGGAGAGAAAATTTCTCCTGATGTTGATCCGGAGATTCGCTTAAAAGTATCGGCTTATCTTCCGGAAGACTATGTGCCGGATATTCATCAAAGGTTAAAAATTTATAAAAACTTGGCCTTGGGTTTGGAGGATGATCAAATAAAAAATTTAGAAAATGAACTGCGCGATCGCTTTGGACCTTTGCCGGAGGTGGTTAATAATTTATTAATTGTTTCTAATATAAAACCGGCTTTACGAAAATACTTGGTTACAAGTCTCGATTTTAATGATAAAGAGATTATTCTCGGTTTTCATCCTGAAGCAGAAAATTCTCTCGAAAAAGTTCTGCATTTGATTAAGCAGTACAAAAATAAAGTTAAATTTACGCCGGACCATAGATTAATTATTAGTTTTCCGGGGGGGCATACCTGGCAGGAAGTAATCGGTGAGGTAAAAAAGATTTTACAAGAAAAGGAATAAGTGATTTAAATTAAACTTTAAAAGCATTATGGTGGTCAATCTATAAGAGTTGTTGCCTAAATAGCAATTAAGGCTACTAGGTCATGCTGAACTCGTTTCAGCATCTAATAAAATCAACATATTCCGAGACCCTGAATCAAGTTCAGGGTGACACAAAACGATTTAGGCAACAGCCCCATAAGAGCGAACCTCGTTAGAAGGTTTCACACGGGGTAAATCCCGTTAGATAGTTGAGATCTAACAGGGAAAGCGGGGCCTTTCTAACGGGGAAAAATAAAAAGCAGCAAAAATAGCTTACCAAAATTTAAACTTTTTCTTGCGCAACATGTTTAATCTAAAAAAATATCAAGTCAATAGCCATATTTTTTTCTTAAGTATTTTTTTAATGTTGTTTTCTTTCTCTGCCCGTGCAGAGGTCGTTGATGAAGTTGTTGCGGTTGTTAATAGTGAGGTTATTACCCGTTCTGAGCTTCTCCGGGTAGCCCAAGTAAATTTTTCCAATGCTGATCCATCCCGTTATCGCGAGGTGCTTGAAAAATTGATTGATCAAAAGCTCATTGATCAGGCAACCAAGGATATGCCAATAAAGGTCAGCGAAAAAGAAATTGATGCGATGATACAAGGCCTTAAAGAGAATAATAAAATAACCGATGATCAACTCAAAGATGCTTTACGGCAACAGGGGCTTACCTGGGAAGAATACCGTAATGAAATCAGCGAGGGCATTCGACGCAACCAAGTTATTGCTCAAATGCTCCGCTCACAGATAAGTGTAAACGACACAGAAATTAAGGACTATTATCAAAAACATTCTGATGATTTTTTCGAACCTGCCCAGGTAAAACTTGAACAGATATTCTTCCCCGTTCCGGATCAGGCAACCCCGGAAAAGAAAAAAGCGGTCTCACAAAGCGCTGAGGAATCATTAAAGAAGATAAAATCCGGAGAAGATTTTCAAAAGGTTGCCCAGGGATTGAATCTTCCTGAAAATAACACCTCGTGTGATGTCGGTATGTATAAAAAAGGGGAATTGATGAATACTCTTGATCAGGAAGCCTTCGCCTTAAAACCGGGTGAAATGAGTAATGTTATTAGTACCAACAAAGGATATTGCATTATTCGGGTGTTGGAGCGCTCTGAGGAAAAAACTAAAAAGATTGAGGAGGTCAATGGGGCAATATCAAATTACCTTTTTCAACAAAAAATGGAAGACAAACTCCAAGAATGGTTACAAGAACTCCGAACTAACGCTTATATTGACATCAAACCTTAATGAGTTCGTAAAAAGTAAAAATTCGCTGGTTTTGCCATGCTGAGCTTGTCGAAGCATGACGTAACATCAATTAGTTATGTTCACCCTTCCCCTCGACAAGCTCGGGGTAAACTAGGCTCAGGGTGACATCTCCGACTTTTTACGAGTCCATCAATTTTAACTATTAAACTTTACATCTAAGCTTTTGTGTCAAAGAATACCCCACCTAATGCCAAGTTGCATTCAAAAGCAGATCGAGGCGGCGACGAGGAATCGACGCGGGCGTACGTTTTAGTACGTCGAGGAGTATGACGAGGAGACAACAAAGATATGCAAATGAAGGCAGCTTGGTATGATTTTTTTCTCCAAGCCTCTGAAAAGTTAAACATTCCTCTTTCGGAAGAAGCTGGCCTACAATTCGAAACGTATTATCAAGAACTCATCGCGTGGAATAAAAAAATAAACCTTACCCGGATAACTGAAAGAAAAAAGGTTTTTATTGAGCACTTTATTGATTCCCTCATCCCGGAAAGGTTTATTCCCGCGAAGAGCAGTTTAATCGATTTAGGCTCTGGCGGAGGATTTCCCGGCCTCCCCTTAAAAATCATCAGGCCTGATCTCTCCGTTACCTTGGTGGATTCTTCTTTAAAAAAGGTCCTGTTTTTGCGTTATCTGGTTAGATTGCTCAACTTACGTGGCATTGTTGTTCTTCAGAAGCGATTGGAAAACCATGATTTTTCAGATAATCAATATGATGTCTGCATCGGTCGGGCTTTTTCCTCATTAGAAAAGTTTTTACCTCTCGCTTTCGCCCTCAAGAGCCCACAAGGAATCGTTATCGC
>DATEXU010000067.1:0-2496 GCA_035256645.1 Thermodesulfobacteriota bacterium
GGAGGAGTTAAAAAAAGTAACCGTTGAGGAGATTCCCCGGGGCAAGGAGACGATATTGGTGGTCGAAGATGATCGTATGGTGCGGAGGTTAGCAGTAGATATATTAAGGAGACAGGGCTACCGGGTGCTGGAGGCAGAGGCTGGGGGGGAGGCGCTGTTAGTGTGCGAACAATACAAAGGACCGATTGATTTAATTTTAACCGATATTGTGATGCCGCACATGAGTGGACCGGAGTTTATCGAGAGGCTGAAGCAGGTACGGAAAGATTTCAAAGTACTTTACATGACCGGGTATACGGGTGAGAGGATTGTAGATCATGGGATACTGGAGGAAGGGATAGAGCTTATTCACAAACCCTTTACGATTACAAAATTGGCAAGAAAAGTCAGGGAGGTTTTGGATAAAAACTAAAAAAACTGCCGTTTTAGGGTATATGATTTTTTTTGATCTTGCCTGATTTTTACTAAAGCATTGAGGAAAAAACTAACTTCCATTGAATTTTGTTGATCACCGGGCTTAAACAGATTGAAAGGCTAAGGCATACCGTGCAAGCTCTCAATAAGGTGAAGTAAGTTTATCGTGCGGAGCGGATTAATTTTAGATGTAAAACGGAGGATAAAGTGAGGGTAAAAAGACCCACCTACGAAGAACTGGAACGAATGGTCGAAAAGCTTAAGAAGGAATCTCATGTGCGTACACAGACAGAAAAGACAATGCGGGAGAGCGAAAAGTTGTATCGTTTTTTAACCGAGAATACAAGTGACGTGATCACTCGCCATTTGCCGGATAGCACCTACCTTTATATTTCTCCTGCATGCCGAACTTTGTTTGGGTATACTCCTGAAAAATTGTTAGGCACAAAGGCTTTTGCTCTGATTCATCCCGAGGATGTCGAAAGGGTAATAACCATTTTCCAAGAGGTGTTTAAAACAGGTGAGCTTAGGAGGGAACAATATCGCCACCTCAAAAAAGACGGGCAATATATTTGGGTAGAGACCGTTGGCAAAGTCATAAAGAATGAACTAACCGGGAACATAGAGGACATCATTTGCGTTGTCCGGGATATCACCGAGCGCAAGCGGATAGAAAAGGTACTTAAAGCATCAGAGGAAAAATACCGGACGCTGGCGGAGAATTCCACAGACGCCATTTTGATGGCGGATAAAGAGAGAAAGATAGTTTCCTGCAATCAAGCAGTTTATAAGCTTTTTGGTTACGACAAAGACGAAGTGGAGGGAAAATCGGCAAAGATTTTCCATCCATCTGATGAAAATTTTAATGCTTATGGAGAGTTAGTATATCCAATTGTCAATAAGACTGGTTTCTTTAGAACCGAGTGGAATTTTATGCGTAAGGATGGTACGGTCCTTCCGGTTGAACTGGGCACCTCAGCAATAAAATCCTCTGATGGGTCTATAACGGGTTTTGTTGTTGTCATTCGCGACATTACTGAACACAAGCAGGCTGAGGAAGAGAGCAAAAAATACCAGACCCTGTTTGAAACTTCAAATGACGCGATCATGATGCTTGACCATGATGGTAAATTTTTTGATGGCAACAAATCCGCCTTTGAACTGTTCGGATTCTCATCAAAAGAAGACTTTATTAATACTCACCCAAGCAATTTTTCTCCACCCACACAACCGGACGGAAAAGACTCTTTTAGTGCTTCTCTGGAACATATCAAAACCGCTATTGCAAAAGGGATTGATTTCTTTGCGTGGGTACATAAGAAGGCCGACGGGACGCTTTTCCCCGCAGAGGTAAAGCTCAGCCGCCTGCCCTTGGGAGAGGGGGTGGTGTTACAGGCGTTAGTGCGCGACATCACCGAGCGCAAGCAGGCAGAGGAGACGCTCAGGGAATCAGAGGAGAGATATCGTTCATTAGCATTTTCCGTAGATTTAATGTATCTTGTGGACAGGGATTGCAGGTACCTGTTCATGAATGAAAGGCATCGGCTAAGGTTTGGCATCCCATTAGAAGAGATCATTGGCAGAAGATACGATGACTCCCACTCCGAAGAGGATTCAAAGGAGTTTGCTAAGAAGGTGAAAGAGGTATTAGAAACCGGCAAACCGATCCAGCACGAACATAAAAGTAAAAGGGATGAAAGATACTTCCTCCGGACATTCAGTCCTGTTAAGGACCTCGATGAGAGAATAACAGCGGTAACGGTCGTTTCCAAAGACATCACCGAGCGCAAGCAGGCCGAGGAGGAGCGCGAAAAGCTCATTGTTGAACTACGTGCTTCACTCGAAAAAGTTAAAATGTTGAGTGGGTTGCTTCCTATTTGCGCGTCCTGTAAAAAAATACGTGATGACAACGGATACTGGAATCAAATCGACTCATATATCCGAGATCATTCTGCAGTAGAATTCAGTCATGGCATCTGTCCGGAGTGTATGAAAAAGCTTTATCCGGATTTTGAAATTGTTGAATAGCTTCTCTATCGTAGGCAGACCAAAACAAGATTACTCCCGGCGCCTCATTTCTAT
>DATEXU010000068.1:0-2594 GCA_035256645.1 Thermodesulfobacteriota bacterium
TTACTAAAGGGGAGGATTTCTTTTTTTCCCCCTTTCATAAAGGGGGATTGAGGGGGATTTTGGAATGGTCATAAGGTTCTCCGAAAACGTTAACTAATAAGGCCTTTCGTGCCATTTTATGAATAGTTTTCACTCAATTAAGGTAAGACTATCATATATTTTCTTCTTGAATTCTTGATAATTTGATAGTATAAAGTACCCATGGGAAAGAAGATGTTTTCAACCCTCATAAGAAACGATCTCCTGAAGGAATTTAAGAAGCTTGCTATTGACCTTGAAAGGCCAGCGAATGACCTTCTTGAGGAAGCCATGAAAGAGCTTATTACGAAATACGAAAAGAAGGGGAAGGGCAGATCTAAACGAGAAACTTCATAATATCAGTTTGCAGCAATTAGCACCGACTATCGTTTAAAGTTATTGGAAAAGGAGGACATATGATTTCTAAAATTCTTGTACCAACCGATGGTTCCGAAACAGCAAATAAATCTGTTAAATATGCAGCAGGTCTAGCAAAACAATTGGGGGCAAAAATCACCCTGCTGAGTGTAATCGATATCAATGCCGGCGATTTCTTCGCCCAGACAGTTTCTGCTGTAAATTCTCCAACTCATCTCATTGAGCCAATTGAAGATTATCTGAGACAGGCTGCGGATGCTTATATTAAAGAGGGTGAAAGAATCTGCAAAAAAAATGGTGTTCAATCAAAAAAAGTCATCAGGTCAGGACACCCGGTGGAAGAAATTGTCAACGAGGCAGTTAAATCGAAAGTTAATCTCATAGTAATGGGGTCTCATGGTCGAAGTGCTTTAAAGGCAGCGTTTCTCGGAAGCGTCACCTTCGGGGTAATACACAAAGATACAAAAATCCCTGTGCTCGTCGTGAGAAAATGAAGTAGCCACATAGTTCCCGAGATAGAGGAAGAGAGAAAAAGGAAAAAGAAATAAAAAGTTTAACCATAAAAAAGAAGGAGGCCGAGAAATGATGAAATTATTGGTTAAAGGCTTAAGTATTTCAATAGCATTAGTTTTGGTATTGGCTCTAGTAGGTTGTAGCTCCCGGGCAAAAAATGTAAAAACCGAAAATGTGCCATCTGCTCCTGCTGAAGCAGTCGAAGAACAAGGGATTCCACAAGCTCTAACGGACTCCGAATTAGAGGCTTTAAAGGATAAAGCGCAAGCAGAAGGTGCCCTCAATCCGATTTACTTTGACTTTAACAATTACAACTTAAAACCAAAGGATGAGACAATCCTCGACAAAACCGCTGCTTGGCTTTCTAAAAATTCCACCGTTAAGATCAAAATTGAAGGTAATTGTGATGAGCGCGGCACAAGTGAATATAATCTTGCCTTAGGCGAACGCCGAGCTAACAGCGCTAAGGAATATTTGGTTAAATCAGGGGTCAGAGCGGACCAACTCGAAACTATTAGCTGGGGAAAAGAAAAACCCATGGATCCCAGCCATAACGAAGGAGCCTGGGCTAAAAATCGCCGGGATGACTTTATGGTCGTCAAATAAGAAGGAGAGAGCATAGGATTAAGGTTTTTAATATTCCTGTTTTCGTTTAAGAATTAATAACGAAAAGGAGTCACACAATGGGAGACAAAGGCGGGAAAAAGGATAAGGATAAGAGTCGTAAACAGACAATAAGCAAACAGGAGAAAAAGGCAAAAAATAAGCAGGATAAGCAACACAAGAGCACTCTGTGAAAAGAACCGGGATACGAACGCGCGAAGACCACACTTACTGCTACACCCCAAATGATTTAATGACCATCATTCCGGTTAAAAAGGGGAAATAAAAAGGAGGGTCCAAATGGTTCTTACTTTAAGGAAAGTGTTTGTAGCTTCATTTATTGTTTTGTTTTTCCTTATTGGTAACTCCGGATGCTCAGTTTTTATGGCAGCAAAGCAGCCAGGTAAAAAGGACGTTGATTTGTTCAAAATTGGAACTTCAAGGAGTTCGCTTTTAGCTGAATTCGGAGCACCAATTGTAAGTGAAGTTAGGGATGGGAAAAAATTTGAAGTATACAAATTCGTTAATGGATATAGCACTGGAGCGAAAGCTGGAAGAGCTGTTTTTCACGGTACTTGTGATGTCTTTACCTTAGGCCTTTGGGAAATAGTTGGAACACCCACGGAAGTTGCTTTTGATGGCAATGAAATGGCATATGAAGTTAGATATGATGAAAATGATAGGATTGACCAAGTTAACCTTTTAAAGAAAAAATAAAATAGCCGGTTGCGGTATGTAACTAAATGGCTGTACCCCGAACGACCTAATGACCCTCATCCCTGAGGAAGGGGAGGGGAGGAAAAAGAAGAAAAGGAAATAAAAAATCCGGTTGAGAGCCAGATTAATTGGCGATCCGGTGCATGGCGGCACTCTTTTTTCCTTAACAAAGGAAGGTCATATAGGTGTTAGGAAACAAATTGTCATAAATTGTCCCTTGTCAGTGACCCCTTTTTGTTTTCGGAAAAAATAAAGGATGTCCCTCAACCTGTTAAGAAGGTTAAGGGTTCTGCACGTGCGATATTTCTCCAGCGGATTTTTTGAACGTGAGATTGTACTTGTCATAGAGTACATTTTTTGCAGCG
>DATEXU010000069.1:0-10441 GCA_035256645.1 Thermodesulfobacteriota bacterium
CGCGCTCATGAAGCATTAAACCTGGAATGCCAGGGAGATGTTGAAGCTTTTTTTAAGGCAGAAAGTCCGGAGAATGTTTTTCTTGCTGCCGCTAAAGTTGGAGGGATTTTTGCCAATAACACCTTTCCCGCTGAATTTATCCATAAAAACTTAGCGATTCAAGCTCATGTCATTCATTCATCATACCTCTATGGAGTCAAAAAACTCGTTTTTCTTGGGAGCTCCTGTATTTATCCTAAGCACTGCCCCCAACCAATGAAAGAAGAATACCTTCTCTCTGGATTTCTGGAGCTTACCAACGAACCATACGCGATTGCCAAAATCGCCGGCATTAAAATGTGCCAATCATACAATCGCCAATATGGCACCAATTTTATCAGTGTGATGCCGACGAACCTTTATGGTCCACATGATAATTTTGATCTGGAAACCTCTCATGTCTTACCCGCGCTCATACGAAAATTTCATCTTGCCAAATTAGCGGCCACAAACTGCTTCGAGTCTCTACAACAAGACGAATCCTCTTTCGGCCTCATCCCTTTGGACATTAAAACTTCTCTCGGTTTAACGAAAAAAATCACCATGAAAGAAACAAAGGCAAAACCAACTGTCGTGCTCTGGGGTTCGGGAACCCCGCGAAGAGAGTTCCTCCATGTGGATGATCTTGCTGATGCTTGCCTTTTCCTTATGAACAATTATGATGAAAGCGAGATTATCAATATTGGTGTTGGTAAAGATTTTACTATTCGCGAACTCGCTGAGGCGACTGCAAAGATCGTAGGATTTCAAGGAGAAGTCGTATGGGACACGTCCAAACCCGATGGGACACCGCAGAAACTTCTTGATGTCTCGCGACTCAACCAGCTTGGTTGGAAGGCAAAAATCAGCTTAGAAAAAGGTATCGCTACAACCTATGGGTGGTACCGGAAATCAATGTAATCAGTAACTATCTGATAAAACCTGTTGAGCATCTTTTTTATTAATCTAAAGTTGATGAAGTCGTAAAAAGTCGGAGATGTCACCTTGACGGTTCGACAGGCTCACCGTGACAATGTAGTGTGTCACCCTGAGTTCGTCGAAGGGTCAGCATGACAAAACCCTCGATTTTCGACTTTTTACGAAGCCGTCAAAGTTTACGGAGGACACATGGTCTTAAACATAGGACTTGTTCTTGTATCCTATCTTATCGGTTCAATCCCTACGGGTTTACTTTTAGGCCGAGCTTTTGCCAAAGTCGACATTCGGGAGTATGGAAGCCATAACATCGGCGCAACTAATGTTTACCGGAGCGCAGGAAAAACGCTGGGAGTATTGACTCTTTTGGGAGACACTTTGAAAGGCTTTTTGCCGGTTTATCTGGTATGCACAATAACCGGATCAGAAACCTGGGCTTCTTTTTCTGCTTTAGCAACTTTTTTGGGGCATCTCTATCCCGTTTACCTTAAATTTTCTGGGGGAAAAGGAGTTGCGACCGGGCTTGGGGTCTTTTTATTTTTAGCTCCTCAAATGCTGGTTTTCTGCCTTGGAATTTTTTGTATTGTTCTTGCATTGTGTCGCTATGTTTCCCTCAGTTCCATGTTAGCTGCTCTTGCTTTGCCGCTGCTCATGCTTTTTTCACCCCATCCCTACCCCCGGCTTTATAGCGCAACTGCTGCTCTTGTAGCCATTATGATTATTTTTCGGCACAAAGAAAATATCACAAGGATTATTAAAGGCAAAGAACACAAAATCGGCGGTAAAAAAGGCTAAAGTTTCTTAAGGAGTGTTTGATGATGGCGAGCGGATTTTGGGGCCCGCTTCGAAGGGCCTTTCTTTTTTGTGCTCCTTACCTGCGGCTTGTTATCCTCTTTTTCATTCACTTCACCTTTTTGATGTGAATAGTGAACTAATTCCATCTTAGCAAGAAATTCCGGGGAGGAAACTACCGTACACCCTTCCAAGGCACAGGAATAGCCTAAGTCACGATCAGAGGTAACCACTGTTATTTCGCCTTTTTTCTGAGCCGCGAGCCGTTTAATTACTTCATCTGCCTTCTCTCCGCGTCGGGAAAAAATGATTTCAATCCCTCCCTCCTTACCACGACGCTCAAAAATATCTCCCTCGGCCCAGCCGTCGAACACTACCGTAATCGTATGATGCTTAATTCGCTGATACGCTATAAGGCCGCGCAAAAGCATTGCTCTCCCTTTTTCCAACTCCTTTTTTTCATGGCGCACTAATTCCGGAGACTGGCGGATAAGATTATACCCATCAATAATGAGGTGGAGGGCCATTATCCCCTCTGCTGATAAGCTCTTTGTAAATAAAAGTATAAAGAAAGGGCAATAAAAAAAGTTACGAGACTTATTCCCTGAGTGAGGGAAAAAAAATTGCCCCAAAGGGGTGCGCGAGGGTCGCCTCGGAAGAATTCAATAAAAACACGAAAGGAAGAGTGAAAAACGAGATAAAGACAAGAGATCTGACCGGAAAATTTTGTATGTTTCCGTAAAAAAAGAAGTATGAGAAAAATAAAAAATAATCCCGCGGCTGAGTAGAGCTGCGTAGGGTGGAGAGGAATGCCGGCAAGAGCAAGAGTTTTTGGATCAGTAAAGGTAACTGCCCAAGGAAGGTTGGTGGGCTTTCCATAACAACAGCCCGCGAAAAAACACCCGATCCTCCCAAAAGCTTGCCCGAGCGCCATGTAAGGAGCAAGCACATCGAATGTCTGCCAAAAAGAAAGTTTCTTTTTTTTAATCAAAGCCCATGCAACGGGAACGGCAAAAATTAAACCACCCTGAAAGACAAGTCCCCCTTCCCAGATTTTCACGATACTCAAAAGGTTTTCTTTATAAAAAGAAAAGTTTTGGGCCACATAAAAAATCCGGGCACCGATAATCCCTGCCAAAACCATATAAAAAACCAGATCAAGAATAGCTTGGGGATCAAAGCCCTTTCTTTTAGCTTCTTTTAAAGCAAGACTTAAACCCACGAGTAATCCCAGGGCAACAAAAAGACCGTAAGTATAAATCGTTAAAGGACCAACCTGACATAAAATCGGGTGCATACTTTCCTCACCATTTTTTTAGAAAAATTAAAACACCTAAAAGCACTGAGCCAATGGTAATTGCGGAATCAGCAACATTGAAGGCAGGCCAATGGAGGGAATAATAATGGACATCGATAAAATCAATCACACCCCCTAAACGAATCCGATCGACGAGATTCCCGATGGCTCCTCCGATGATAAGCGCTATGCCTAAAGCTGGGGCATCTTGATTGGGCTTAAGTTTACAGTAAAAAAACCCCACAACCCCGATAGTAAGCAACGTAAAGAGGATAAAAAATGTTTTAAAATAAAGACCCTTAAACTCCGCAAGAATTCCAAAAGCTCCACCCGTGTTTTGAATATGGGTGATATGGAAGAAGTTTGGGATTACCTGGATAGACTGATAAAGAGAGACATTATGTTCTATCCAAGACTTGGATATCTGATCTAAGAATATAACCGTAAGAGAAACGGCAAGTAAAAAAAATATTTTTGCTTTCACCTTATTTTTCCGACAATGTTTTTGAGATAGTTTAACTTGATAATTCCCTGTAGCTTGCTACAGGGTTATCACACGTCATTCCCACGAATACCCTGAAGGGCACTGGCGTGGGAATCCAGAGGGTGGGCATCAGGGACTAATAAAAAAATACTTAGTCGCTTTACCTTACTTTCTGGATTCCGCATCAAGTGCGGAATGACAAAATTTAAATTCTTTGATACCCCGCTGCTTGCGGCGGGGTAGTTCATTGAGTTAATAAGTGAATATGTGAATGGATAACAGGGTAAAAGGGTTACACGATAATATTTCGGCGTGTTCGGGGAACACGCCCTACGGAAAAACGATTAAACTGTAGGGTGCGCTCCCCGAGCGCACCAAATAGGAAGTCCCGCAGGTTTTATCCCGCCAAAACCGTTGAACACCGTTCACAGATCGTGGGATGATGAGGATTTTTTCCCACCGAATGATGGTAATTCCAGCACCGTTCGCATTTTTCGCCTGAGGCATTTCTTACTTTTACTTCAAGCTCTTTATCCTCCTGCACCACGTCCGCTTCTTCCAAACTAACTTTGGAGACAATAAACAATGTGGGAAGAAAAACCTCATAATCTCGAAGAAGCTCAAAGTGTTCGCCCCGGCCAGAGATAACCACTTCGGCTTCAAGAGAACTGCCGATCTCTCGTTTTCGCCGTGCGTCTTCTAAGACCTGGTTTACCTCTCCCCTAACGGTTAAAAGTTTTTCCCAACGGTCAGCTAATTCCACATCAATATACTTAGGGTTAACTGAAGGGAATCGTGAAAGGTGCACGCTCTTCTCGTGTCCACCTTTTTTTGGCGGAAGGAAACCCCAGATTTCCTCAGTCGTAAAGGGGAGCACCGGAGCAAAAAGCTTGGTAAGCGCGATAAGGATTTCATACAGAACGGTCTGGGCTGAACGCCGCAACCGGGAGTCAGGTTTTTCACAGTAAAGACGATCCTTAAGCACATCTAAGTAAAACGCGCTCAAATCTACGACACAAAAATTATGAATCGTGTAGTAGACCTTATGAAACTCAAAAGATTCATACGCATCAATAACTCTACTCAAGATGTGTTGCAATTTATGAAGCGCCCACCGGTCAATCTCCCCCAGTTCGTTATAAGAAACGCTATCCGTAGCCGGATTAAAGCCATCCAAATTTCCCAATAAAAATCTGCAGGTATTGCGAAACCTTCGGTATGCTTCGGATAAGCGTTGGATTATTTCAGGAGAGATTCGTATATCCTCGCGATAATCTTCCGCTGCTACCCAGAGGCGAAGAACTTCCGCTCCAAATTTATTAATCACATCATTGGGGTGGATAACATTACCCAGGGTTTTGGACATCTTTTTCCCTTCCCCGTCAACCACAAATCCATGAGTAAGCACCGTCTTGTAAGGCGCCTTGGCGCGCGTCATTACTCCCGTTAAGAGCGCGCTATGAAACCATCCTCGATGCTGATCGCTTCCTTCTAAGTAAAGGTCAACGGGAATCGCGATCCCCTCTCGTTCTTCCATCACCGCTGCCCAGCTTACCCCGGAATCAAACCACACATCCAAAATATCCATCTCTTTTTCAAAAGTGCTACAGCCACACTGTGGACATGTTATCCCCGGGGGTATCAATTCTTCAGCGCTCCGAGAAAACCAAGCGTCCGCTCCTTCTTGCGCAAAACGCTCTGCAACTTTATCAATAATATTTTTTTTAGCTAAAGGGTGGCGGCAGGAGGTGCAATAAAAAATAGCAATCGGGATACCCCACGATCTCTGGCGGGAAATGCACCAATCCGGCCGGTTTTCAACCATGCCGTAAATGCGCTCTTCTCCCCAGTAAGGAATCCATGTTACCCTTTTTACCTCATCGAGAGCCTTATCGCGGAACCCGTTTTTATCCATGGCAACAAACCACTGTTCCGTGGCTCTAAAAATAATCGGTTCTTTACACCTCCAGCAATGAGGATAGGAATGAACAATTTCTTCTTCCTTAAGGAGCGCACCGGTTTCTTTCAGTCTTTGAACTACTGCTTTATTAGCTTTAAAAACATTTTGACCGTTGAAAAATTCCACGTCCTCAGTAAACTTTCCTTCATTATCAACCGGAGAGTAAATGTCTAAACCATACGTTAGACCAACATCATAGTCTTCCTGTCCATGTCCTGGAGCAGTATGGACACAGCCGGTGCCGGCATCCAAGGTAACGTGGTGACCTAAGATCAAAACCGAATCCCGCTCAACAAAAGGATGGCGGCACTTCAGGTTTTCGAGCGTGGTTCCTGGAAAGGTAGTAAGAACCTCATAAGCGTTAACGCCTAAGGTTTCCATAGTACGTTTCAATAACCCCTCCGCCATAATAAAAACCTCATCCTTTGTCTTCACTGCCACATAGGCAAGGTCAGGATGTAAACAAATGGCCAGGTTTCCCGGTATGGTCCAGGGAGTCGTGGTCCAAATAATAACGGAAATATTTTTTTCTTTTTTTAATACAGGCAAAACTTCACTGATATCTGAAATCAGAGAAAACTTTACGTAAATGGAGGGTGACGTGTGGTCTTTATATTCGACCTCAGCTTCAGCAAGAGCCGTTTTACAGGTAAAGCACCATTGGATCGGCTTTTTACGACGGTAGATGCTGTCCTTTTCAACAAATTTCCCAAACTCGCGCACAATGGTTGCCTGGTAGTCAAAAGACATGGTTAAATAGGGATTTTCCCAATCCCCAAAAACACCTAAGCGTTTGAACTCCTCGCGCTGGATCTGAACAAATTTTTCCGCATATTCCCGGCAACGTTTGCGAATTTCTAAAGGAGAAAGCCCCTTCTTTTTCGCGCCCAGGGTTTTATCCACTTCATGTTCAATCGGTAATCCATGGCAATCCCAACCCGGAATGTAATTGACCTCGTAACCAGTCATGAATTTAGCTTTTACAATAATATCTTTTATAATTTTATTTAAGGCATGCCCCATATGGATATGCCCGTTCGCATAGGGTGGTCCATCATGAAGAATATATTTACCCTGCTCACCCCGCGTTTGTTCAATCAGTTTATAAATACCCATTCTTTCCCATTTTGCTAAAATTTCAGGCTCTTTTTGGGAAAGATTCGCTTTTTGAGGAAATGCTGTTTTTGGAAGTTGAATAGTGGCTTTGTAGTCCATCGCTCAAACGTTTATCAATTAATAATTCTTTATTATTAAGATTTTAAAAAGAAAATAGATTTAGAAGGTTAACACAGAAAGGCTTATTGTCAAGAAAAATCACTAACTACAATTGGGCGGGGTCTTGACAAAAATAAAATCGGTTTTATTTTTTACAAATAAGAAAAACTAAAAAATTATAAACTAAAAAGGGGGTGAATAGTTATGGCACTGATTCCTTGGAGAAGTTTAAGAGAGTGGGATCCCCTTGAGGAATGGGGTGGTGTTCAGGACCGTCTTAACCGTCTCTTTGAAGAAACTTTCGGACGATATCCTGTGGGGAAAAGGGAAACCTTAGAACGGACCTGGGCTCCTGTCGTAGATATTTATGAAGAAAAGGATAGTATTATTGTGAATGCTGAACTCCCGGGAATTAAAAAGGACGAGGTGTCTATTGAGATTAAGGATAATGTGCTGACGCTCTCGGGAGAAAGAAAACACGAACAGGAAACAAAAAAGGAGAACTATCATCGGATAGAACGATTCTATGGAAAATTCAGCCGCTCTTTCACTTTACCCGAAACAGTCCAAGTTGAAAAGGTAAAAGCAAATTATAAAGACGGCGTCCTGGAAATCACCTTGCCAAAGGCTGAAGAAACAAAGCCGAAGTCAATTCCCATAAAAATTGAATAACCTGACAAAACAAGGGGGGATTTGGATCTCTCCCCTTGTTTTGTCTTTCAAAAAGCAAAATAATCCTTTCCCTCCTCATAAAATTTAGCTTTTCACAATAAACATCATTTCTCATGAAAGCATCAGAGCACCCGGGATTTTAATTTTTTTTCTCATCCCAGAAAAGTCATTTTTAGATATCCATTCCCTTTATCAGCGTCCTGATAAACTTTTTCCCGATTGATACCTTTGATATTTTTTTCTCCACAACATCCTTGCTTCATCTCTGGTCGAGAAACGCGTTCAGCAGGGATTTATTGGACAGCGAGGATAATTATGTGATATTAAGTAAACCCCGTTAGAAAATTTTCTAATGGGATTTACCCGTGTGAAAAGGTGTAACAATTTTAAAGTTTTCCCTGTGCTTCTTCACCCCGTTAGGTATTTGATATCTAATAGGGTTTCTAACGGGGTAAATCAAATTGAACGTAAAAAAATTGAGGATACTATGGAACTATATCCGGTAATAATGGCAGGAGGGTCAGGAACCAGGTTTTGGCCGGCAAGCCGGGCTCATTACCCGAAGCAGTTTTTAAACATCATCGGTTCCAGCACCATGGTGGAAGAAACCCTCAAGAGGGTTAAACCACTCGCAGCAGAAGAGCATACTATTATTGTCAGCAATAAAGAGCATCACCAAATCCTGCATGCTCTTCTGGGAGAAAATCGCTACATCATCCTGGAAGAGCCGCTGGGCCGAAGCACTGCTCCCTGCATCGGGCTCGCGGCAATGTATTTAAAAAAACAAGGCATCCTTGACAAACCGATGGTAGTCCTGCCCGCAGATCACTTTATTGCTGATGAAGAAACCTTCCGAAAAATTCTTTCGATTGGCTGTAAGTTAGCCCAGAAGGGTGACCTTATTACTCTTGGTATCGTACCAACCCGGCCTGAGACCGGCTATGGGTATCTGGAGCGCGGTGAAGTAAAAAAGAAAATTGAAGGAGTTACTGTCTATGCCATCAAGCGGTTTGTCGAGAAGCCTGATCAAAAAACCGCTTTAGAATATTTGAATTCCGGAGAATATTTTTGGAACGGTGGTATCTTTATATTTACACCGAAAACAATTCTCGAGGAAATAAAACTGCATCTTCCTTCTGTATATGCAGGACTGCAAAAAATTGAAGAAGCAATGGGCACAAGCAGGTACCAGGAAGTTTTATTATCGGTTTATCAACACCTGCCTTCCCTTTCCATTGATTACGGCGTGATGGAAAAAACGAAACGCCCCGTGCTTACCCTCCCGGGAGATTTTGGATGGAGCGACGTGGGAAGTTGGGAATCGGTTTATGATTTAAGAAAAGATGAAAGAAATAAAGAGAAAAATTTAACCCAAGGGGATGTCATCCTTATCGATGCTAAATCTTCCTTTGTCTTCAGTCAGTCAGACAAGGTGGTTGTGGGATTAGGCATAAAAGATTTATTGATCGTTGATACTCAGGATGTTATTTTAGTCGGGGACTTAAAAAAATCTCAGGACATAAGAAAAATCATCGAAGAGCTGAAGAAACGAGAACAACATCATCTCCTTTAAGCGATTGCAGGACAAGCCCGTCATGGTTCGACACGCTCACCATGACAGGTTTGCGGTGCCTTAAAAACAATTATAGTGAACGCCAAAAATAAGTTGACATTCCCGGGGTGTCATTGCGAACGAAGTGAAGCAATCTCACGAGATTGCCACGTCGCTTCGCTCCTCGCAATGACTCTACTTTAGCAGGACGTTCACTAATTGCTGGCTGTCACCCTGAGCCTGTCGAAGGGTGAATAACTAAGTCTCTGAATCATTAAGGACAAGCTTATGGTCAATCCGTATATTTTTCGAGAATATGATATTCGAGGGGTGGCTGAACAAGATTTTTCTGATGAAATCACTTACACCCTAGGCAAAACGTTTGGAACCAATTTTCGTAGAAAAAATATCCAAAAAGTAGTCATCGGAAGAGATTGCCGGCTTAGTTCACCCCGGCTGCACCAAGCGCTTTCAGAAGGCCTTCTTGACACGGGTTGCCATGTGATTGACCTCAGCATTATCCCCACCCCGCTCCTCTATTTTGCTCTTTTTAACTTAGAGATTGACGGAGGAGTTATGATCACCGGAAGCCATAACCCTCCTGATAATAATGGGTTCAAAGTTTGTGTGGGTAAAGGCACTATTTTTGGAGAAGAAATTCAGAACTTACGAAAGCTGTTCGAAAAAGGCGATTTTGAATCCGGAAAAGGAACATTAGAATCACAGGACATTCGTGCACGGTATTTAAAAACCGTGAGCGCTTTTCTTAAAATGGGAAAACAAAAACGGAAGGTGATTATTGATTCCGGGAACGGAACTGCCGGGATAGCAGCCGGCCCGCTTTACCGGAGCTTAGGAGTCGAGGTAAGTGAACTCTTTAGCGAGATGGATGGAACTTTTCCTAACCACCACCCGGATCCCACTGTCCCGGCAAATCTAACGTCTTTAATTTCTAAAGTAAAAGAGCAGAACGCAGACTTGGGGATCGGTTTTGATGGGGATGCCGATCGGATCGGCGTGGTTGATGAACAAGGGAAAATCATCTGGGGTGACCAATTGATGATCATTTTTTCCCGCGCAATCCTCGCTGAACTTCCGGGAGCGACTTTCGTTGCTGAGGTAAAATGCTCTCAGACCTTGTTTGATGATATCAAGAAACACGGGGGGAAGGCCATCATGTGGAAAGTAGGTCATTCGCTCATGAAAGCAAAACTTAAAGAAGAAAAAGCCCAACTGGCAGGAGAAATGAGCGGCCATATCTTTTTTGCGCATCGGTATTACGGATATGATGATGCTCTTTACGCGGGAGCGCGGCTTTTAGAAATTCTTTCCTCAACGGAGAAAAAATTATCCGAGCTTCTCGCGGATGTTCCTATAACAATCGTCACCCCAGAGATACGGACTGAATGCAGTGATGAGATAAAGTTTTTGGTGATACAAAAATTAGTAGAAAAATTTAAAAGAACCTATCCTGTCATTGATGTTGATGGGGCGAGAATTTTATTTGACTCTGGA
>DATEXU010000070.1:0-4537 GCA_035256645.1 Thermodesulfobacteriota bacterium
AATCTCAATGACCTTGATTTTCCGGACATTAAGCTTCTTAATATCCTGGTAAATGATGTAACCTTACTCCCTTCCCTGCTTAACCTCCTTCCCTCAGAAATCCTCCGGGAAATAGGGACCAGGAAATTTGCCTGGGCATTAAGCTTTACCGAGTTAGTGCTTCTCGGATTAGTTCTCCTTTGGACCTACAACAACCGAGAATCCCTGGAACGAGACCTTTCGCTTTTTCGCGTCCAGGACAAACAAAGACAAACAATACAAGCGAGCTTGGAGACTCAAAATGAAAAAATAGCTTTATTGAAAAGGGTGAATGAAGAAACCAAGACAGTGAAAGAATACCTAAAACAAAAAAGCAACATCCACCTCCCCCTGGAAAGTCTTCCTTTTCTTATCCCGGAAAAGGTGTGTCTGGAGTCAATGCTCTGGGGAGCCGGCGCTTCCAACCAACCGATAACACCAGCTACTACCCCCTCTACCTTAGGGCTCTCCGGACAAGATAATCTTATGATCCTCAAGGGAACAATAGACGCTCCTTTGCCGGAGGAAAAATATTTTCTTTTTTTCCGTTTTTTTAACAACCTGCGGTCTTCACCCTTTGTGGAAAAAGCCGATTTTCAAACCGAAAAGTTACTGCCCGATGGTTTATTCCAGATTAATTTATATTTAAAAAGGATTGAACCAAAACATGGTCTTAACGAATAAAGAAAAACGGGCCTTTATATTACCAGTCTGTATCGCACTGCTGCTTGTAGGGTTAGTAGTATATAATGGACATACCTCTTCACAGAACCAAGAAATACAGGCGTTATTGGAAAAAACCAAGGCGCAAATCCGCACTGATCAAGAAACCGTAACGTCGTTAAAGGAATTCAAGGAAAAAGAAAAGCTTTATTTCCACTACCGGCTGGATGACTGGATTCCGCTCTTTCAAAACCCTTTGGAACTACAGCTTTACCTCACCAAAAAGATAACGTCGAGCCTCGATGCCGTCGGAGCAAAAGGAAAAGATTTAACATGGGTAACATCTGAGCACACAAGCCGGCAGCCATTGCAAAACCAATTTGTTTTGGACGTGCTCTTTCCTTCGTATACTGCTTTGATGAGTTTTCTGGAGGAGGTGGAAAAAAACAAACCTCCCCTGCTCATCCAAAAAGTAGAAATAAAAAAAGCAGATATTAAACTTGAAGTCTCACTGACAATGTCTTTTGCTTTTCGGTTAAAAGATGATGCGATTTAGTCCCGAACAAACCAAATGGCTTTGGAGCGGATCAATAATTTTCATTATTTTAGTGGGAATTTACTTGGTCTTATCATTTCCCCTTTCTGTTTTTGACCATTCTGTGAAGATTCATCCCGTGACGCATTATCCCCCTGGGGAATCCCGTGCTCTTTCTGAGCCGGATAACGCCTCTGTCTCCACCGACGAAATGGAAAATTTCATTCTGTCCTTAAAAAATACTACCCCGGGGCATGACCCTTTTTTAAGTTCCGGAGAGCAAGACTGGAAAAATTTTTTGAACACCCTTAAAGATCAACCACCTCACCTGGATGGCATCATCCGGGTGGAAAACCAAAGAGTTGCTCTTATTCAGTCTTCACGTTTTCGGGAAGGAGAAGAGGTAAGCGGCTTTTTGATAGTGAAGATCAATGATAAAAGTGTGCTTCTATCCAAAGAGGGAAAAACTTATATCATAACCCTTGACTGACTATGGTGACGAATCATTGTTTTGTCATTCCTGGGGAATGACGATAAAAAATTTCGGAGAAACAAAAAAATGCACCATATATATCGTCCTTATAAAAAGGAAACTTCTATGAAAAGGATATGTCATTATAAAATGATCGGGCTACTCCTCTCTGCCTTGACAATAGTAAGCTGCACCTCGGTGGAGAAAAAGCAAGACCAGACATCATCCCCTCCCAATCCTATTCTGCAATCCGAGGCTGAAAATCAAGCGGTTCCCCCGCCGTCACTGCCTCCACCACCTCCGCTCCTCCCGCTCAAGCCTCCCGAAGGAGCTCAAGAGCTTGAGGCCTTGGTCTCTTTGAGTGTAACCGAAGGAAGTCTCAAGGAAGTCCTCCAGGCCTTAGCTGAACAAGCCCGGATTAACCTCATTGTTGACCGGGATGTGGTAGATGAAAACGTCACCGTTAGCATTAGAAATCTTCCTCTCTGGCAAGCGTTAGAAGCTCTCCTTGCTGCTCACAATCTTTATTTTGCCGCTCAACCCGGTTATATACGGATTTCCCGGATGATGACCAGGACATTCCATATCGATTATATTAGAAGTCTGCGAGGCGGCATGAGCAATACTCAGGTGTCACTTTCTTCTGGCGGCGGTGGAAACGCGGGAATCGGCGCGACCGCAGGTTCCACCGGTGGCACGTCCGGCTCCGGAGGCACAACCACGTTAGGAGCATTAGGGGGAAGTTCTTCTTCCGGTGACATCACCATTCAGAGCGCTGAATTCATTGATTTCTGGGGTGAGTTTGATAAAAATATTCGAAAAATCATGCAGGACCCTCTCTATGAGATCATCCGTTCGGAATATGACCAGAAAGACCTCAAGCGTGAGCTTGCCTTGATCCCCTATGAGGAGGAGTATGAACGGGAAGTCCTAAAAAGCAAAATTGAGACCTTCCGTTTGCAGAAACAAATGATTCAAAAACGTTTGGAAGCTGGAGTGTCGGAGACGGGCGCCCCTGCTCCGGAAATTTCGTCTTTGGAGACAACCGCATCGGAGACTACGACCCAAAGCAAAGGCAACGAAGGAAGAACCGGCTCGCAGACAGGAGAAGAAGAAAACCTGGTGGGAACGTACAGCCTCGATCCTCAAACCGGTACCTTAATAGTGACTACGACACCGGAAGTTATGGCGCGGATCGAGAGCTTTATCTCCCGGGGAAAAGAACACCGTACCCGCCAGGTAAACCTTGATGTCCAGATTTTAGAAGTCAGCCTTTCGAAAGGTAAAAAGCTCGGAGTAGATTGGAGTGGCTTTCCAGGTCTCATCCAGTACTACCGCATGCCTCATCTCGCCAGTCTCATCGGTAGCCAGCTCAGCAGTTCGACGGGAGGAGGGGGAAGTGGTACGAGCACCTCAGGGCAGGGAATCGCTTCTCCCTTGTCAACGTCTACCTTCCCAACCTCGCCGGATGGAAGCGTGCAGGTCGGTGTCTTGTCTCCTATTGGATCACACCAGGCATTGCAATATTCTTTTAACAATGTAGTCTCATTCTTAAAAGAATTCGGTGAAGTCAATGCTGTCTCCCGGCCTCAGATTACCACCCTCAACAATCAACCCGCGGTCGTCTCGGTGGGGGTAAATGATTTTTACATAACCTTTGAACAACAAACCACCTCGGCTCAGGCGGGATTGGCAACCTCTCAGGTAACGAGTCGACTCAATCCGATCTTTATCGGGGTAACCCTCCAGATCACCCCGCAAATAAGTCCGGATGGGCAGGTTATAATGAAAATTGTTCCGGCCATTAATAAAAAGGTCGGCGAAAAAACCGTTCCCACGGGAATACCCTCTTCCCCTACCCAGAAAATACCGTTACTGGAAACCCGTCAGACCAGCACCCTTGTCAAATCCAAAACCGGAGAGACTATCATCATTTCCGGTCTTATTCAGGAGTCTCGTGAAGAGGCTAATAAGAATGTTCCTTTTTTTGAGGATATACCCTGGGCCGGAAAACTATTTCGTCACACCTCAACCCAAAAGACTACTTCCGAGCTTGTGATCCTTTTGACTCCAAGGATCTCCGAGACACCGTTGCAAATGGAGGACCTCGGCTATCAGGAGGTAATTAAAAAGAAATAAATGTACCGAGAATTCTATCACCTCAACGATTATCCGTTCCGCCTTTCTCCTGACCCCCGGTATTTTCTTTTTTCCGAACGGGCCCGGGGAGTATATGATCAGCTTCTTTATGGCATCCAGCAGGGGGTTGGCTTTATGATGGTAACCGGTGAAGTCGGGGTGGGAAAGACTTCTCTTGTGCGATATTTTATTCAAAACTTGAACAACAACGTCGAATACTCCTTAATCTTTAATCCAATGTTAGGAAGCTCGGAAGAATTCCTCACGTTCATTTTGATGGACTTTTTAAAGAATGATGATCCCCAAAACCGAATCTTTTTTTCCTCTGACATGCGAAAGGTAGAGATGCTCGATATCCTCCATCGTTTCCTTATCGACCGCTACCAAAAGGGGAAAAAAGTCCTTCTTATTATTGATGAGGCCCAATGCCTCTCGGATCTTCTTTTGGAAGAAGTGAGGCTTCTTTCCAATTTTGAGGTGGATAATGCCAAACTCATCCACCTCCTTTTGGTTGGACAGTCGGAGTTTAAAAAGAAAATCTATAGCCCTTCCTGGAAACAGCTCCGCCAGCGTATTGCTATCAAGGCAGACTTGATCCCGCTTAAAAAAGAGGAAGTAGACTCTTACATCCGATATCGCCTCGTGGTCGCAGGGAATCAGCAAGACCTTTTCTATTCTTCCGCTACGAAAACGATTTGTCGAGCCAGTAA
>DATEXU010000071.1:0-3031 GCA_035256645.1 Thermodesulfobacteriota bacterium
TACAAAATGAAACGTATAAGCTTTTTCTGTTTCCTCAAGAAGCCTAATCGCCAGGTCCACCGTAAGATCAAGCTCATCTCCCCAGCGGGCAAACGATTCATCCTTATTCACCAAATCAACAATCGCCTCGATATGAGGCAAGGAAAACATCTCATACGTTGGCGCAGAAGGGGAAGAGAGATCTTTTTTCAGCGCTTCTTCAAAAGGATTAAGCGTCTCTTTTTTAAAAAGCCTGGCTACGCCGGCCGTCCTCACGGCCTCTTCCAGGCTCTCAATCAGATATAAAGCCTCAGTAAAATTTTCCCCCATGGATACCACACCATGATTCTTGATTGCAACTAAATTGTTCATCTTAAGTGCATTGATCACTTCTTCGGGATTGGTTACACTGGGGGTGAACTGTTTTACTGCCGGGATATGGCCTAAAAAAAGTTTAGTTTCAAAGGTTAAGATTTCCAGGTCATCATAAACGGAAAAATAGGCATTGGTAAGGGGAGGGTGGCAATGAATTACCCGGTTAATTCCGCTGAATTTTTTATAAATCAGACTATGCAAGGGGAATTCAGTGGAAAGCCTTTTGTTTACGCAGTCAGCGGGGTTGGTCAAATCTACGGTGATAATATCTTCTTCTTTCAACTCACCCAGACTTGTTGAGGTAGCAGTGATCAGGATGGTGTCCTGGGCAAGACGGGAGCTTAGATTCCCCCCACGGGCCACTGCCAGGCGGAGGTCATAGAGTTTTTCCCCTAATCGAATAATTTCTTCTTTTAGGAGTTTTTCTTCCATCAGGATATCCTCAGGTAAATATGTTTGGTAATCAATGCTGCCGGGGTGATGTCAAAAGCGGGGTAATAGCCTTTCACTTCCTTTGGAGCGATTCTTTGGCCGGCAATGGTTAAGAGCTCTTTATCAGGTCGTATTTCAATAGCAATATCTTTTCCGGTTTTGGCGTTTGACGGCGGGGGCGCCAGAACATAGAAGGGGATTTTAAAATTTCTGGCTAACAGGGCGATCTGATACGTTCCGATCTTGTTGGCAATGTCTCCGTTGCGGGCAAGCTGGTCAGCGCCGGTGATTACTTTGTTGACCAATCCTTCCGCAAATACCTGGGCGACCGCGCTATCGGGAATGATGGTCACGTTAAAGCCCGCTCTCTGAAGTTCCCACGCCGTTAACCGTGACCCCTGAAAATAGGGCCTTGTTTCAGTCGCAAAAAAGCTCAGGCGTTTTCTTTGGTTTCGGCAAAATTCTCCCATCAGGGGCAAAAGACCGCTGACATTACAGTGCGTAAGGATGACATCTCCGTCTTCAAAAAGCGCGCCGGCTTCCTGTGCCTGCTCGATCCGTTTAGCTTTAAGGAGTTCTAAGAACCCTTTAATATTTTTTTCTACGGTAGAAGGTTCTTTTCCCCAGTCCAAGACCATATCCGTTAAAAATTTAAACGGCAACGTGGGCCGGGTGGCATTGAGGCTTTTAGCAATGAGGGTGAGAGTCGGTAAAAGCTTTTTCTTCTCCTTAACGCGTCTGACATGGAGCAAAAACGTGTAGAAAACCAGAAGCACCTGGCCGATAGCGCGGGTCTTCATGCTCTTTATCGCCTGACACGCTTCCTGGTAGTTTTTTATTTTAAGGTACACGAGGCGTTGGGGGAGCTTGGTCTCATCAAGCGCCGCGATCGTCTCCCCTTTAAGCTCAACCGGCCAGAAAAGCGGGGAGAATTCCATTTATTTTCCTTCCAGGTTTTTAATCGTTTGAAGAGCAATCTCAATCAACTTCGTTTCAGCCATATAGTAGAGGGGGTTCATAAAACCCATTTCTCCGGTTATCAGATTATCGCTTACCGCCAGGATAGAAGCTGCCTTGACGTTATAAAGCTGGCTGATGGTAAGGAGGCACGATGAGACCATATCCACGGCGATCGCTCCTTCTTTCCGCTTTGCTTCGACAACTTCCCGGGTTTCCCGGAGGAGCGCATCCGTGGTCCAGACTTTGCCGGTGTAGACCTGCGATCCTGTTCCTTTGGCCACCTCGATGAGGGTATCAGTAATTTTTTTATCCGGGGTGGTTATGAATTTTTCATCTACATAATAAGGCGTTACTCCATCACCCCTGATAACGCTATCCACCACAACCAAGTCTCCGACCTGCATTTTTTCATCTAAGGCTCCACAGGTTCCGATCCGGATGATGTTTTTTATCTCCGCGTTACAGACAACCTCAGTGGTAATGGCAGTATCCGCGCTAAACCTTCCGCCATTGATGGTGGTGATTTTCATTCCTTCATACTCTCCGGTATACATGGCGTATTCCATAAAGGAAAAATTTCGCACCGGATCTTTCAGCTTTTTGGTCAGCACGTCCATCCGGTCCTTTGGTCCGGGAATGATGGCCCATTTCCCCACATCCTGGGGCCTTAACTGTACCATGTCCGTGAGATCTTTGCCGGTTAAATGGATCGGTTTCTGCATCTCCATGTCATGCTCCTTTCAGCAGATTATTAATAGTTTCACCGAGAATATTATTTATTTCGTTTTGGCTCAGGGGTAATCGTGAGACTGCCTCCCGTGACCCTGTGATATCTTTTTTTGCCGGCCAGTCACTTCCCCACAGAATGTGCTGCGCGCCCAACAGCTCTAAGGCGGAAAGGAAGTTGGAGGTGGTTTTATCCCCGCCGGTATCAACATAGATGTTTTTAAGGAATTGAGTTGGAGGTCCTCCCAGATCTTTTACAAAATTAATGCCGCGCAACATTTTATAGGTCTCGTCAAACCGGTTGGCCACATGGGTAATAATTCCGCCGAAATTTGAAAAAATAAGCGTGATCTCCGGAAAGAGCGTGAAGACCTCGCCCATCAAAAGCTTTCCGATGGACATCGTGGTGTCAAACACGTATTCGATAACCGGCGTAAGGAGGGGATCATTCACCCGCTCTGATCCAATGGGGTTGATGATCTGAGGATGAACAAAAATAGGAATACGATTTTTCTGGGCAATTTCATAAATCGGGAAAAACAAATTATCATCGAGATAT
>DATEXU010000072.1:0-5161 GCA_035256645.1 Thermodesulfobacteriota bacterium
GTAGTGTTTTGACTTTTGTTTCTCAACATGCTAAAAAAATTAGAAAAGCACGAAAACCCCGTTAGAAGGATTTCACACGGGGAATTTACCCGTGTGAAAAAGTGTAAGAATTTTTTTTTAGTTTACCCCGTGCTTCTTCACCCGGTTAGATATTTGATTGTCTAACAAGGCAAGCAGGGCATTTCTAACGGGGTAAACTAAAAAAGGAGGCATGCGATGAAAAAATTTTTTTTACTTTTTTTGGCCTTGACTCTCTCTTTGTTTTTTATTGTTTCCAATACGTGGGCGGAGAGGGTTGACAGTAAAACAGAGCAAGCAGTAGAGCCTCATGTGCACAAACTTTCCCGTGGACTCGTCAACGTGGGAACCGCGCCCTTTGAACTTCCAAAACAAATGATCAAAAAAGCCCAGGAGGGAAACGGCCCGGCGGGTGAGTTTGCCGGCTATTTGACCGGTATTGTTACCGGTATCGGCTGGACTTTCTGCAGGTTTGGCTCGGGAGTGGTGGATATTGTTTCCGCTCCTTTTCCAGGAAATGAAGAGGGATTGATAAAACCGGAATTTATTTCAGATGAAAAAATATTAAGTGAGCCATAATTTTTGGTGTAATGTAAGGCTAAATTTTGTCAGGCGTAGTTACAAAAAGCCCCCCCTTTATCATTAAAAGGGGGGGCTTTATTCCCTTTCCCTTTTCACCCTGCGCCATGCTCCCTGCTCTTTCAACCCTTACTGCCGCTTGTCACATGTGCAGCCCTAAACTTATTTCTTGCCGGATTTGTCTGCTTTCACAACTGACCGCTGATCCCACATTTTTATAAGCAATCGGCGGCACGGATTTTCGATGAGGGTTCGCATCAAGAAAGCGACCAAGAGCACTGTGCAACAAAACCCAACCAGTGCCACCCGGTCGGGCACAAAGGAAAAGAAGTCCGCATTTTTTTTGTAGTACCGAATTAAAACCTCGTGCACCATATAAATTGAAAAGCTAAGTTGCCCCAGCCATACCAGCAATCGCGACGCTAACAGCCATGAGATTACTCCCTTTTCAAGAGCCATCACGGCGACGAGAAATCCATAAAAGAGACACATTATTCCGCTGTTTCTTAACCATACAATTCCGGCAGGGCCGATCCAGCTATAATGCTTTTTCACAAAATGGATAAGATCACTGCGAAAATAGATAACGACAATAACCAACGTGAAGGTTAATAGCTCAAGGAGTGTGCCTAAACTTCGCCCAATGTACTTTCTCGACAGTTTTTTTTGCCACCAGAGGGCAACCGACATTCCCAAAACAAACTCGAACAAACGCCCCAAAGGATGGACAGAGATCAGAGCATGGAGACTCAGCCCCCAGTCTTCATTTGTTTTATAAGGTATTTGGAAGTGATTGCAGCAAGCAACGAGACCAATCACGAGAAATCCTGTGGCGAGCAGTTTGATAAACCAGGTACGCTCCCACTTGTAAATCAGAAAGGGGAAAAGAAGATAGAAAGCGAATTCTGTGGCAATGGCCCATGATACCCCATTATAAGACATATAACAACGAGTAAACGGAATCCATGAATTAATCATGGCCAAATTTAAGAGTGCTCTCCAGCTTAAGCCCTTGTGCAAGAGCACCACGAGCAAAAGAAACGCGGCAAAGTGCACCGGCCAAAGTCGGGCGAATCGTGCCACCCAGAATCGGCGGATGTCGCTAACCCTGTCGAAAGAAGGGTACACGTAAACAAGAATAAACCCGGAGAGAACAAAAAAGAAAGACATTGCTTGTGCCCGGGGAACGGAATCCACCAATTGCTCACTAATTCCGAAAAGGCCCCGACTGTGAAAGAAGACTACCATCGCTGCAGCAAAAAATCGCAGGGATGTCAGGGCGCGTAATTCTCTTCGGGTATTTTTACTTATCGGCATGTCCTTCATGCTCTATGCTTTTTGCCTATCTCTTTCTGTTTTTTTATGAAGCGAACACTATCTTGAAGACTTAACCCCACAATGCTCTGGTTATATTAAATTGCCACAACATTATTACCAGCGGATTCTGATTATTTCCTGGTAGAGTTGTTCAAATTCATAGGCTGAATCACTAAAGGGAAGGAACTGGAAAATGTTTTTCCCCAGAAGTAAGGACTGGGCCAGGGCGATTCTCTGGCTGATTTCGGTTTTGAAGACAGGTAGATTATATTTAGTGAGAGACTCCCGGAGGGAATCACCCAGTTTGGTAGTGCTTATTTTTCGCGAAATAAGAAAACGAGCCTTTAAATAAGGGTTTTCCGTCTGGGCATCTTTAATCATTTCTACGGTTGCCCCTGCACTCCAAACATCAAGCGGAGAGGGAGTAACCGGGATGATGGCTAATTTTATTCCTGTCAGGATGGCGCGGGAAATCTGGTTGAGACTGGGCGGGGAATCAATGACGATATGGAGCTTTTGTTTCTGATAATCCGGGATATCACTCAGGCGGAGAGATTCAAAAATCGAAAGAATACTAAAAGGCTGCTCTTTAGTCAGGGATTGAAACCAGTGCTTGACCGAACCTTGGGGATCGCTGTCAACCAGCAGGACTTTTTTACCCTGTTGGGCCATGACCGCGGCTAAGTTGATCGCCACAGTGGTCTTGCCGACTCCGCCCTTTTGGCTAATCACGGCAATACTTAAAGGGATTTTTCCACCCGCGTCCGATTGAAAACTTTCCTGCCAGGGGTTATAAAAATTATTTTTAAATTTCTGGAGAAAGTTAGTCGGGATCATGGGTATACTCCCTTCAAGCTATTGAGTTTAAAAAAGTATTTATTTTACCCCTTCATAAACAGTTTGCATTTTTAAAATTATTGCAATACTAATGCTAATAAAGTAAAAATGCAATAAAAAATAAAGAGTTATCCTTGGAGCTTGCCATGGAAGATTTTTTGCTCAATGCCTTGAAACAAACTGACCAAGCAGGATTATACCGTACCCTCCAATCTCTTGAAACCGCCCAAGCTCCGGTGGTAGTTGTCGGAGGGAAAAAAGTGATTCAATTTTCTTCAAATAATTACTTAGGGCTGGCTAATCATCCGGCGTTAAAAAGGGCTGCTCAAGAGGCTATTGAACGATATGGGGTTGGAACCGGCGCGTCCCGGTTGATTGCCGGGAATCTCGAACTCTACGAGCAGCTGGAAAAAAATTTGGCGCAGTTCAAGGGAACTGAATCCGCCATTGTTTTTCCCACCGGCTACCAGACCAATGTAGGCACGATTGCCGCCCTTATGGGAGAAGAAGATCTCATTTTCAGTGATGCCTTAAACCATGCGAGTATTGTTGACGGCTGCCGGCTCTGTGGGGCAAAGATTATCATCTATCCCCACCGTGACCCGGATGCTCTGGAGCAGTTGATTAAAACCGCGTCGCAAGCGAAAAATCGGATGATTATCACTGATGGAGTTTTTAGTGTGGATGGCACGATCGCCCCTCTGCCCGGGCTGGTGGAATTAGCCAAACATTATGGATGCTGGCTGATGGTGGACGAGGCCCATGCTACCGGAGTTCTGGGAAACCAGGGACGGGGCACAGCCGAGCATTTCGGAGTCGAACATGGAGTTGATATTCACATGGGCACCTTTAGTAAGGCATTAGGAAGTCTCGGGGGCTACGTAGCAGGAAGCAAAAATTTGATAGATTTTCTTATCAATAAAAGTCGAAGCTTGATTTATACTACTGGACTTCCACCGGCAGTACTGGCAGTCAATTGCGCTGCATTAGAACTCGTTGAAAATGGCTTTGACCTGAGAAAAGCGCTCTGGGAGCGAGTTGTTTTTTTTAGAAACGAATTAAATAGGTTGGGGTTTAATACGTTTTCGAGTGAAGCTCAGATTATCCCGGTTATTATCGGCGACCCGGTCAAGACCATGGAGGTTTTCCAATATTTATTTTCCCGAGGAGTGTTAGCTTATGGAGTCAGGCCCCCCACGGTACCTGAGGGGCTTGCACGAATAAGGATTGCGGTCATGGCTACCCATGAGTGGGATGACCTTCATTTTGGGTTAGATGTCTTAAAAGATGCCGGAAAAAAGTTTGGTATTGTTTAATAATGAGGGAGTTGATGAAAGAAAAAAAAATTAAAAAACCTAAAAACAACTTAGGAAATCACTATCGACACCTTGCGAAGGTGGATAAAAAATATCTTTGGCATCCCTTTACTCAAATGCAAGACTTTCTGAAAGAAGACCCCTTAATTATTGATGAGGGAAAAGGCAACTATCTGATTGACATACAGGGGAAAAAATATCTCGATGGGGTTTCCTCCCTCTGGGTTACGGTGCATGGCCACCGGCATCCGGATATAAATGCGGCGATCATTGCTCAAGTGAAAAAAATCTCCCATTCCACCTTATTAGGGATTAGTAATGTTGCGGCAATTGAACTCGCCCAGCAGTTAGTAAAAATATCCCCTCCGGGACTCAACAAAGTTTTTTATTCGGAATGCGGAGCAACAGCAGTAGAGATTGGATTGAAAATGGCTTTTCAATACTGGCAGCAGCGGAAAAATCTCCGGCCGCAAAAGACCAAATTCCTTTATCTCCAAAATTCCTACCATGGCGACACCCTGGGGGCAGTGGGTGTAGGAGGAATCGACTTGTTTCATAAAATTTACCGCCCCTTATTGACTGAACATATCCGTGTTTCCGCGCCGTACTGTTACCGATGTTTTTTAGGTAAAAATCAAACTTCCTGTAAGATGGAATGCGTAGATAAACTCGAAAAAATTATGCGGATCCGCCACAAGGAGATAGCGGCTTTTATTATTGAGCCTTTGGTTCAGGGCGCCGCCGGAATGATTATCGCTCCCCGCGGTTATTTAAAGAGAGTGAGGGACCTCTGTGACAAGTACGAAGTCCTTCTTATTGCTGATGAAGTGGCGGTTGGTTTCGGCCGCACCGGTCGGATGTTTGCGTGCGAGCATGAAAATGTCTCTCCGGATATTATGATTATGGGGAAAGGGATCACCGGGGGATACTTACCCCTTGCCGCCACGTTAACGACTGATGAGGTTTATAAAGCGTTCTTGGGTGAGTTGTGGGAGTTTAAAACGTTTTATCATGGCCACACCTACACGGGTAACCCCGTTTGTTGTTCCGCTGCTTTGGCTAATGTATCGGTCTTTAAAAAAGAAAAGACCTTA
>DATEXU010000073.1:0-9257 GCA_035256645.1 Thermodesulfobacteriota bacterium
GGCGTCTCGCCTGTCCTGAAGGGTGAAATGACCGGACAGCCGGGACGGCTGTCCTACCGTGGTTTGGGCGCCTTAGCAAACAATAATCGCTCAATTTAGGTATCAATAAGTTATCTCCTTTACGATGTATTTCTTAATTGGATATTTTGTGATGGAGATTGTTTTTTTAAATTTCTGCGGGTTGTATTCCCTGCCGCTTGCGGCGTAAATAACTGTTCATGTCATTCCCGTGAAAACGGGAATCCAGAGGGTGAGTATCAGGGACTAATAAAAAAGTACTTAGTCACTTTATCTTAGTTTCTGGATTCCGCATCAAGTGCGGAATGACAGAATTTAAAGTCTTTGATACCCCGCTGCTTGCGACGGGGTAGTTCATTCTTTATTTTCCATTTTAAACCACTAAAAGGGAGGTATGGTTTATGAAACGATGTATCGTTGTCATGCTTTTAGTGGTGGCACTGCCTGTTTTCGCATGGGCGCAGGCACCGAGCAATGAGGAGCTCTACCAGATGGTCAAGGAGATGGAGCGCAAACTCGATGCGTCTATTAAAGAGGCGACCGCGGCCAAAGAAGAGGCGGCCAAGGCCAAGGAGGAACTGACGCGGATAAAGGAGGCTCCTGCCTCGCCAACTGCGACAGCCCCGGCTACTACCTCGGCCTCATCCGCTCAAACAACCTCTGAACCAAAAATAGGAGTGGCTCCTGAGGAGAAAAGACCGGCGGCGACCGAGCAGCAGTTGACTGAGATTGGGGGAGTCCTTCTGCCTAAGGGTACTTTAACCCTTGAGCCAGGGATACAGTATGACTATTTTTCCAGGCGTACCATTAACATCAGTGGATTTACACTTCTTAATATGGCTATCTTCGGGACGATAGATGTTAGGGATATCAAGCGAGACTTTCTGCAAGGGAGTGTGACCGCACGGTACGGTATCACCTCACGCTTGGAGGCCGAGGTAAGGGTGCCTTATGTCTACACGTCTTTAAGACAGGTATTCGGGCCCAGCACCTCCAGTCAAGAACCCCCCAGTGAGAAAAGAGTTGACACCACGGATTTGGGAGACATAGAGGGAGCGCTCTACTGGCACGCGATAAGAGAGAAAGGGGCAAGGCCTGATATTATTTTAAATTTTAGAACAAAAACACCAACCGGAAACGATCCCTACCACCTCAGTACAGATTCCAATAACAACCCCACCGAACTTGCCACCGGAAATGGGCACTGGGGTTATCAATTTGGCTTTACCGCGGTTAAGAGAAGTGATCCGGTGGTTTTCTTCGGTGGCGCTGCCTATTATTGGAATGTAAAAAGAAAGTGGGCCAACTTCGGTACAGTGGACCCGGGCGACAGTATTGAGGGCTCAATAGGAATGGCCTATGCCCTCAATGAAAAATTCTCTTTTTCTACCCTCTATAAGCAAATCGTTACCTCAGAACAAAAGGTGAATGGTTCGCAGTTGCCCGGGACTTTTTCTAACTATGGACTCCTCACCTTAGCGGGAAGCTATGCCCTCTCAAACAACAAGTTCTTAAATCTTTCAGTAGGAATCGGAGTTACAAACGACGCGCCGGATCTGGAATTCGCTGTAAGTATGCCAATTAATTTCAAACTGTTTTGAGAGACGTGTTCTATTCGTGATTAAAAGAGGAGGTTACGGAAGATTTTTCATACCAAGTTGCATTCAAAAGCAGATCAAGGCGGCGACGAGGAATCGACGTCGAGGAATATGACGAGGAGACAACAAAGATATGCACATGAAGGCGACTTGGTATCAGATGCCGTATTTCTTTTTAAGTCGATACAAAGTTGGCCGGCTCAGAGCGAGCATTTTTGCGGCTTTTGATATATTGCTATCGCATTTATCTAACACTTCCTTCAGTTTCTTTTTTTCAACCTTTCCCCACACATTTTTCATACAAATTTCTGACTTTACAACGATTTCTTGATTATCCAGATCTAAATCTTGAGGTTTTATTAAGTTATTATCAGCCATAATTATGGCCTTTCTGACCCTGTTTATTATTTCTCTGACATTGCCGGGCCAACCGTAATTCTTTATGGCACTCACTGCATCCTCTGTAAAATCCTTTGTACCCCCCATTTCTCTGCAAAACTTTTTAAGAAAGTATTTTGCAAGAACTATCCCGTCTTCTCCTCTCCCCCTTATCTGTGGAAGATTTATGGGAAAAGCGCTCAGTCGGTAATAGAGGTCACTTCTGAATTTACCATGTTCAATTGCAAATTCGAGATCACAATTAGTCGCGGCGATAACCCTGACGTTGACCTTCCTTCCCTTGGTTGCCCCTATCCTCTCCACAATCTGGTTCTCAAGGAATCTCAGGAGCTTTGCCTGAAGGTTAGAGGAAAGATCACCTATCTCATCTAAAAAAAGGGTCCCGCCATCTGCCTGCTCGAACTTACCCTTTTTGCTGGTATAGGCTCCGGTAAAAGCACCCCTTTCATAGCCGAACAGCTCTGCCTCAAGAAGGTTTTCAGGGATCGCAGCACAATTTATTGGAACAAAGGCATTACTACTTCTCGTGCTCCTTTCGTGAATGGCAAGTGCAGTCAGTTCCTTGCCTGTTCCGCTTTCACCACGTATGAGGACAGAAACATCCGTAGGGGCAACTTTCCTGATATTGGAAAATACCTCTTTTATCACAACACTTGTTCCAACAAACTCCTGGAACTCTTCACTGATTCCTTCCTTCAGAAGGTCTACATTTGTAAAATTGATTAATCTACGTATCCCGTCTACGTCCAAATTTTCAACCTTGGAATACAGTTTCTTGAGGAGGTACTTCTTTTCGTGATATACAAAATACCCAGAAGAATCGAAAGCAAGATCCCAGCCGCAGTTCTTACAAACAGATGGCAGTACGTCATATTTCTCACCGCAGTAAGGGCACTTGTTTAAATGGTGAAGATTGTCACTGATATATTGCCAAAGCTTGGTCTTTTTGGTGATGTCAAGGTCATCAAAGATCACAGCAGAACCGGCTGAATCTTTCCTGATAATCTTCCCACTATGTTCAAAAAGACCATACTTTGGCAGATTATATTTGAGGAACAATGTTTCTCCCACTTTAATATTGCGTCGGCTACCTTGTACAAACCCCCCGTTTAGGCTGATGTTGTTCATAACTGCTTCGGAAGTTGTGAACTTAGTGTTGATCATTACAGGAATGTCAGCTTGCAATCGGGGAAACAGTCGCATAAAAAATTTCCGTGTCAGAGAAATTTAAAATTATTTTATATCCATGGTCCAAGAAAAAGATTATCTTTGAGTTAAATCAGATTTTCCCACTAATTTTAAATCTTAAGGAATGCTCTACTGGACTTCTGGTTTCTCTGGATAAAATTCAGCGCCCGCTCTAATCGTTTTCTCTATAGGGACAGTTTCTTAGTCTTAATCCTTTTCTAAGATGTAAAAGATTTTAAGCCAGCTCAACTTGTTTCTCACTCCGCATTGTGACGTGGTCTCCTAGGTTGAAAAAAAAGTATTGACGTGTCACAAAAATTTTTTCATCATTAAGCAAATCAATCAATAGGGTATTTCCTGTATTTTTGTACAAAAAAGTTTGTATTCTTATTTAGCTTCCGGTTTTTTTTATGATGCAATGGCACGGGATGCTATCCCCGAATCCAAAAAAAATAGCCAGGTGCCTTTTTTGGCAACCCGGCGTTCTTTTAATTAAAGATCCGTGGCTTTCCGGCCCAGCCTTACGACTGGTGTGGTTTTTTCTTACGAACCTTAATTTTACGAACATTATAATTTGATAATATTAACAGCAAGAACTATTCCACCACATTCAACCCCTATTAAGACAGTTAATTTTAAAAAATAATACCCAGAGAAAATTCACTCTACGAGGTTACAGGTGGATTTTCCCTCGATATGTAGTATTCTAACTTTGATAGCGCAACAACATATTGCTCAGCCTCCACTATTGATTTAAATTTTACACCTTCCGCAAATGAAAATTTGTCGAACGTTTTTTATATATTTTTTTAGTTTATGCAAATTTTTGAAACATTATTTACAATGCTTGGCACTACATCTTAACTATATTTAACCAAAAAATTATTAATCGGCTAATAACCCATTATAAATTTCTCTTCCTCACCAAAAAAAGTCAAGAGATTTTTTTGTTATAATATAATTTGTTTTGTATCTTATCGAAACACCAAGCAAAAAAAACTTATTATGGTTATTAAGAAGTTAAACGCTACAAATTCGCTTGGCTCACGATTTTTCGCAATCTCTGAATTAAACAACGTGTGATTCGTGAAATTAACTCAATCAATCAGGAGTGACTTAACAGCTCTTTTATACACCCTGGCATTTTTGAGAAATGGGAAACTCTTGGTAAAAACATTGGTTCCACCGGGTGGAAAGAGCAGTAGAATATAAAAAAAACACCAAAATTGTCGATCTCCCTTTTTAATCACTCTTTGAGTAACATTTTATTTGAGGCAATTCGTTCCATTAAAAATTCTTGCTTTAGAAGGCAATTTCTGTTTTAATCTTTTCCCCGGATTAATCCCCGGGTATCTCTAAACAACACTATAACCTTTGAAGACTTTTTAATTTTATTATGGACTTTCTGGGAACTCTTAAAAGGACTCATTATTGCGGCGAGATTAGGGTTTCGGACCTTGATCATGAGGTTGTGGTCATGGGCTGGGTAAACCGGAGGCGGGATCACGGCGGTCTGATTTTTATTGACCTTCGTGACCTTAAAGGGGTCGTACAAGTGGTCATCAACCAGGAAACGAACCCAAAGCTTTTTTCCAAAGCCGAAAAAATCAGAAATGAATATGTGGTGGCTCTCCGGGGTGTTGTGAGTAAGCGCCCGGAAGGAACCATCAACCCGGAACTCGCAACCGGTGAGATTGAAATCTTAGCTCACGAGCTTCGAATCCTGAATACCTCGGAAACACCTCCGTTTGATCTGACTGCTTCTTTTACGGAGATCGGCGAAAATGTCCGGTTGCGCTACCGTTACCTTGACCTGAGGCGGCCAAGCCTCCAGCAAAATCTCATGCTTCGCAATCAGGTGGTAAAGATTATCCGGGATTATCTTTATGCTCTCGGGTTTAATGAAATCGAAACTCCTTTTTTAACCAAAAGTACCCCTGAAGGAGCGCGGGACTATATTGTTCCGAGTCGGGTAAACCAAGGGTGGTTCTACGCGTTACCCCAATCACCCCAGTTGTTTAAACAGCTCTTGATGGTATCAGGGTTTGACCGCTATTATCAGATTGTCAGGTGCTTTCGGGATGAAGATTTGCGAGCTGACCGTCAGCCGGAATTTACGCAAATCGATCTGGAGATGTCCTTTATCCATGAAGAAGATATTTTTCAGATTATCGAAGGGATGGTTGCCCAAGTATTTTCGGAGATTTTAGGAATAACGCTCACGCTTCCCTTCCCCCGTCTTCCTTATGATGAGGCGATAGAAAAATACGGAGTTGATAAACCCGATATCCGTTTCGGAATGACCTGCCAGGACATTACCGAGATCGTAAAAGACTCTGGCTTTCAGGTGTTTTCCAGGGCGATTGCCGGTGGAGGAAAAGTAAGCGGGTTAAACGCACCCCAGTGCGGAAATTTTTCGCGCAAACAACTTGATGATCTGACCGAGGTCGTCAAAGTTTACGGAGCCAAGGGACTTGCGTGGGTGAAAATCACCCCCGACGGCTGGGAATCGCCCATTGCAAAGTTTTTCACTGACCACGAGCGGGCAAAAATTATGGAAGCCTTTAAGCCTCAGCCCGGAGACCTCCTCTGTTTTTTGGCGGATAATCAAAAAATTATTGGGCCTGCGTTGGGACATCTCCGGTTGCATTTAGGAGAGCAGCTTAATCTGATTGATAAATCGAAATATGCTTTCCTTTGGATTACATCATTCCCTCTGTTAGAATATAATGAGGAAGAAAAACGGTTTGAGGCTCTTCACCACCCTTTCACCTCACCCGTGGAGGAGGATATTGACAAAATAAAAACTAACCCGGACTCGGTTCGCGCCCGTGCCTATGACCTCGTGTTGAATGGAATTGAAATTGGCGGCGGAAGCATCCGAATCCACCGCCGGGATGTCCAAGCCCAGATGTTTGACGCATTGGGGATCAGCCCGGAAGACGCAGAAAAAAAATTCGGATTTCTCCTGGAAGCCCTCACCTATGGCGCGCCACCGCATGGTGGTATCGCGTTAGGCCTTGATCGCCTGGTGATGCTGTTGGTCGGCGCAGAGTCAATTCGGGATGTGATTGCTTTTCCCAAAACCCAGAAGGCTACCTGCCTTTTAACCGGTGCGCCGTCGGAGGTAACCAAAGCCCAACTTCAGGAGCTGGGAATTAAATTAGAGATCAAGAAAAAAACTGTTTAAGGAGGGACATTATGTCCGCAAAAAAATATCAGAAGTATCCTTTAGTGGATGTCGCCGAACCTAATTTTTACGAAGAGATTTTTCCCCATGACGAAGTCTGCCGGATTGAGTTTGATAACAAGATCATTCCCCTCCAGCCGGCTAAAAAGATGTATATCACGGATACTACTTTTCGCGATGGTCAGCAGGCACGCCCCCCCTTTCAGATAAAACATATCGTCGACCTTTTCGAGCTTCTTCACCGTTTAGGAGGCCCAAACGGAATCATCCGACAAACGGAGTTTTTCCTTTACAGCGACCGGGATAAAGAAGCCGTCCAAAAGTGTTTGGAAAAAGGTTTTGCGTATCCGGAAATCACCGGATGGATCCGGGCTAATATCGAAGACCTTAAATTAGTCAAGGAAATGGGCTTGAAAGAGACCGGGATACTAACATCAGTTTCCGATTACCACATCTTTTTAAAACTGAAACTCTCCCGGAAACAGGCCATGGGAAAATACCTGGAAATTGCCGCCGCCGCTTTAGATCAGGGAATCATTCCCCGGTGCCACTTTGAAGACGTGACGCGAGCAGATATCTATGGCTTTGTCGTTCCCTTTGCCGTTGAATTGATGAAGCTGAGCGAAAAAAGCAAACTCCCGGTTAAGATGCGCCTCTGTGATACTCTTGGGTACGGCATTACCTATCCAGAGGCGGCCTTGCCCCGCAGTGTTCCCAAGCTCGTGCGCGCTTTGATCGATGATGCGGGAGTGCCTGGTAAATATCTTGAATGGCACGGACATAATGATTTTCACAAGGTGCTTATCAATGCAACCACTGCCTGGCTTTATGGATGTTACTACGCGAATGGGACGATCATTGGCTTTGGCGAGCGGACCGGAAATCCTCCGATTGAGGGTCTGGTCATGGAGTATATTTCCCTTCGCGGGGATAACGAGGGGATCAATACCCGCGTTATCAGCGAGATCGCCACGTACGTGGAAAAGGAGCTGGAGGTGCACATTCCTCCGAATTATCCTTTTGTGGGTTCTGAGTTCAATTCCACCAGTGCGGGTATCCATGTGGACGGACACCTAAAAGATGTAAAGATCTATAATATCTTCAATACCGAAAAAATCTTAAACCGCCCTCCCCTGGTACAAATCACCGATAAATCCGGTCTGGCCGGTATCACCTTTTGGATTAATGCCGAGCTTCGGATGCGCGGTTTAGATCAACAAGTAGATAAGCTCCATCCGGGAGTCGCAAAAATCCATAAATGGGTTATGCATCAATATGACAAAGGAAGAATCACGTCCATATCCCGAAAAGAAATGGAAGAGGCAGCTCGTAGATATCTTCCCGAACTCTTTATCTCTGAATATGATAAACTTAAAATCCGGGCCTATGATATGGCGGCTCACCTTATTGAGAACCTCATTGGATTACCCCAGATCAGGTCAATGGATCCCGCGCAGCAAGAGCCGGCCTTGGAAGAGCTAGTGGCTGAGAATCCCTTTATCCAGTTTGCCTATATCACCAATATCGAGGGCAAGAAAATCACGAAAAACATCACCCAGATTGTTGATCGCGCTAAGTATGCCCAGTTTGGCCTTCATGAGGATTTTTCCAACCGCGATTGGTTTATCGGGCCGCTCCAGGACGGAAAAACCCATGTCACGGATATCCGATCCTCAATGATTACCGGGAAGCTTATTATTACCGTATCCGCTCCCATCCGTGACGCTCAAGAAAACATCGTTGCTATTCTCGGGGTGGACATTCGATTTGAAGACTTAGCAAAACTGGAGGAAGAAGAAGAGTAATGGCCGGCAAAACACTGGTAGAAAAAATCTTCGAAGCGCATGTCGGGAAACCAGCCAAACCCGGTGAAATCGTGGTGGTTAATGTTGACCTCTGTCTCATGCAGGATGGGACTGGTCCTTTAACCGTCCGGCAGTTGATGAAGTTAGACAACGCGCGCGTGGTCAATCCCAAACGAACCGTAATTTTTCTCGATCATGCCGCTCCCAGCCCTCGCCGTGAGCTTTCCAATGATCATAAGTTTTTAAGAGATTTTGCTTCTCAGACGGGTGTTTTGATCGCTGACGTTGGCGAAGGGATCTGCCATCAAATTATCAATGAGCGCTTCACCCGCCCGGGAGACATCTTGGTCGGGGCTGATTCACACACCTGTACCGGAGGGGCGTTAGGCGCCTTTGCCACCGGCATGGGGTCAACGGATGTTGCCATGGCAATTGGCACCGGCAAAACCTGGTTTCGAGTACCCGAAGTCTATAAGGTTATTCTGAGCGGCAATCTTCCTCAAGGAGTTTTTGCCAAAGATATTATTCTCTTTCTTATTGGCCGGATCGGGTCAGGAGGAGCCAACTATAAAGCTTTGGAATTTTCAGGGGAAACGGTCTCCCTTTTGGATGTAGAGGAGCGCCTTACCATCGCCAACATGGCGGTAGAAGCAGGCGCCAAATGCGGCATTTTTCCCTCTGACCACCGCACGGAAGAGTTTTTAGTAAGACAAGGCAGAAAAGATGATTTCCGCAAAATAGAAGCTGATGGAGATGCGCTCTACGAAAAAATTATTCCTCTTGACGTCTCTCAATTAGAACCAATGGTTGCTTCCCCTCATGCGGTAGATAATGCATATCCGGTTTCTCAGGTGGCGGGCGAAAAAATACATCAAGTCCTCATCGGAACCTGTACCAATGGTAACCTCTCCGACATAGCAATCGCGGCGAAAATTCTCCGGGGGAAAAAATGTCATTCCAAGGTTCGGCTCATTGTTTCCCCTGCATCGCGGCAAGTCTACCTTAAGGCGCTCAAAGCAGCGTACCTGGAGACTATTGTTGAGGCCGGGGGGGTGGTCA
>DATEXU010000074.1:0-6096 GCA_035256645.1 Thermodesulfobacteriota bacterium
ATGTTAATGTTTTTAATGACCGGGGTTTTGATTTTGAATGCCTGCGCATCAAGACAGATTCAGCAACCTCCATTGCTTCACCTCGCCTCTCCCTTATCCGATGTTGCTAAAACAGGCGGGGATATGTCTTGCTCCTTCTCCTATCTTATGGAAGGGAAAAAATACGATCTTATATCATTCGCAAACTCCCCATCATTGGTGGTGTTTGAGGATGGCGGGTTGTATGCCGTGATTCCTAAAACTGAAAAGGTCCTTCTTGATCAACTTTTCACGGAGGGCATGAGGCAGGAAGAATTACCCTTAGAAAAGTGCCTGGACTCGATCCACTCGTGGGTTAAAAAAAAGAAGGATCTGAATCACAATCGCTGCGAACTGGAAAACTATTCATCCTCTTTCGCGGAAACTGCGGGCGCCTCGGTTATTATGGCGGCGGGGCTACCAATCCTCTTTCCCTTCATTGCAGTCGGTGCCATGGGCGATGCACTGACGACCAAACAACAGGCGTTAGCCAAGACGTTGAACGACTCGTTGGCGAACTCGGATGCCTCCTTCAGCGGCTTCCTTTCACAACTTCCTAAACCAAGCTCACAAATCTCGAAAGGATCATACTCCGTTAGTTTTTACAATCCGGTCCAAAGTTTTTGGACACACCCGAGTGAGTATGTTTATATTGTGGGATCATGTGACGGCAAAGTTACCTGGGTTGCCTTCAATTCTTTTCAAATCCTGCAAAAATTCGTCGCTTATGAGAAAGCGAAACTATCAGCACATTGAGTCGACCCTTGCTCCCCGTTCCTGGTTCCTTTTTTCCTTCCACGTAAATCGTGAATCGTAAAACGTAAGATGTTAAACTTCATTTTTTACTTTTTATCTTTCGCTTTTCGCGCTTCACGTATCACGTGCTCACGGCGTTTATCCCCAGTATCATGCCCCTTTTCCCTTTCTCCTTAATCACTTAACCCTTAATCCATAATCCTCATTCCTCGCCCCTCGCTACTTTTTCTCCGGTTGATGTTGACTTCTTTGAGAACATAAAGTATTCAAAAAGAGCTTAAGAGAAGATTTTTATTATTTTCCTGGAAAGAAAAATGATCGTTTTATTTCGAACCATTTTCTTTTGGAGCACGACTTTTTCATCCCTTCTTTTTCTTGTCCCTTTTCTTTTTACCCTCCAATCGCGCGCAAAAGCGATCCATTGGATCGAACAGCGATGGGGGCGTCTTTTGTTGTTTGCCGCCGGGGTTAAAACGGAAATTCAGGGAATGGAAAAGGTTGATCCTTCCCGTTCCTACATTATCATGGCCAACCACCAGAGCTATTTTGATATTTTTTTACTCCTTTTCTCACCGGTCCTTATCCGTTGGATGGCAAAAAAAGAGCTTTTTAAAATCCCTGTTTTTGGGAGCATATTGCGCTGGATCGGGGCGATCGAGGTTGACCGGAAAAATAAATCAAAGGCCTACCTCAGTATAAAGCAGGCAGTAGATAAAATCCGCAACGGATCAACCGTGCTTATCTTTCCCGAAGGAACCCGGAGCACAGCCGGGGAATTGCTCCCTTTTAACAAGGGCGGGTTTTCTCTGGCCATCCTTTCGGGCGCTCCGATTTTACCGATAACTATCAAGGGTTCCCGTAAAATTATGGCCAAAGGGTCTTATCGAGTTTTTCCGGGTTCGGCCACACTTTCGGTTCACGCTCCTGTGGAAACATTCGGGCTAACGCTGAAGGACCGAGCCCAGCTCCAGGGAAAAATAAAAGAAATTTTTCAAAACGATCTCAAAGATCCTTCTTCTCTGCAAATGCATTCTTGACAGAGGTTTTTTTTTCTTTTATCATCCAAAAACCTGACTAAGATCGCGTGCGGGACGATTTTTAAAAGAAAATTTATTATTTTTTCATTCTTTTTGTTTTTCTGTGGGAAATCCAGCGAATCCTGTTCACGTTAAGCTTATTACCAGCTTAATCTGCCAGAAAGAAGACGCTTTTTCGAGTGTCCTCAAGGAAATGGTGAGCCATTTTGGTTTCCTTGATTTTGTCAGCGCAACAATGCCGTTTGATTTTACTGATTATTATATTGAGGAGATGGGTAAAACCCTTTGGCGGAGGATCGTGGGATTTGAAACCTTGATACATCCGGAAACGCTTTCCTCGATCAAGCTTTTAACCAATACTCTCGAAGCATCACTTTCCCCTGATCCCAAAAAGCGGACGGTGAATATTGACCCTGGGTATATGAACCGGTATCATTTGATTTTAGCCACAACCAAACCAGCGCCTCACCGCCCTTATCTCAAGGATGGCATTTACGCGGATTTGACATTAATCTACCAGGAAAAAGGCTTTAAAGACCTCCCCTGGACCTATCCTGATTATGGGTCAGCGGGTATAAAGACGCTTCTGAATGAACTCCGTCAAAAATACCTTTTTCAATTAAAAAGCTTAAAGAAAGGCTCTTCATGAAAAGCATGACCGGATATGCCCGGGCAGAAGGACGAATTGGCGACCGGCTTTGTGTCGTAGAGATCAAAACCGTTAACCACCGGTTTTTAGATATTTTTCTCAAAACCCCCAGGTCATTAGCACCCCTGGAATTATCTTTAAAAAAATATCTGGGAACCAAAATTTCCCGGGGAAGGGTTGATGCAACCATTCAAATGGAAAACGGGGCGGGGAATAACGTTCGGGTGAGCTTAAATCTCCCCCTGGCAAAAGAATATTATAAACTCATCAATAAATTAAAAGAAGACCTTGCCTTGCAGGAAAACATTTCCTTGCAGCACCTCATATCATTGCAGGATGTCCTTATCGTGGAAAAAACCGAGGACAACGTTAGCCAGGAGGAAGAAGTTAAGGTTATTGTAAATCAAGCCCTGGATTCTCTTAACGCCATGAGAGAAGCAGAAGGGGAGGCTTTAAAACAAGACCTTCAACAACGCATCACTAACATTGGCCGACTCGTTTCCGACATCGAAGCTTCCGCCTCGCAGCTGACCAATGCCTATCGAGAAAAAATACTGAAACGTTTTCAGGATCTCCACCTCCCTTTTACCCTTGACGAACCCCGTTTTCTGACCGAGGTCTTCCTGTTGGCGGAAAGAGCGGACATCACCGAGGAGATCGTGCGGGCAAAAAGCCATCTTAAGCAATGCCAGGAGTTGCTTGGTCTTTCGGACGCCATCGGCCGCAAGCTCGATTTTACTCTCCAGGAAATAAACCGGGAAGTAAACACCATGAGCGCTAAGGCAAGTGACGCAAAAGTCTCTCAAGCCGTCATCGAGATAAAAAGCGATCTGGAAAAAATGCGCGAGCAAGTGCAAAATGTGGAATAAAAAAGGGAGGGCGATATGGATAGAAAATTGCTAAACGTTGGGTTTGGGAATGTGGTGATGGCATCCCGGGTGGTGGCGATCATCAATCCGGGTTCATCTCCCACCAAACGCCTCAAAGAAGAAGCGAAGGAAGCAAGAAAACTCGTTGATGTGACCCAGGGAAGAAAGACCCGCTCGATCATTATCACTGATAGTGACCACGTGGTGCTGTCCGCGGTAGAGGCGGGAACAGTGGCGAACCGTCTGTTGTCGGATTCTCAAAAGGGTGGGGAAGGGAAAGAGCAATAATGGAAACCGGCCTTTTATTCATCGTTTCCGGCCCTTCGGGGACGGGCAAGAGCACGCTCTGCAAAGATTTAATGAACCTCATCCCTGATATACAATTTTCCGTATCATATACAACGCGCTTGCCCCGCAAGGACGAACGACCGGACGAAGCCTACCACTTTGTTTCCCGGGAAACCTTTACTGCGATGATTGATAAAGGAGAATTTGCTGAGTGGGCGGAAATTTATGGCCACCTCTACGGTACTCCCCGGTCGGTTATTGAACAGACCCTTCGGAAAGGAAACGATCTTCTTTTTGATATTGACGGTCAGGGCTCGCAACAACTTAAAAAAAATTATCCCCGCGCGATAACTATTTTTGTCATTCCCCCTTCAATCGCTGACCTTGAAAAAAGATTACAGAAAAGAGAGACGGACTCCTCGACAGTAATCCAGGAGCGGGTTGCCAAAGCCTGCGCGGAGATCGCTCAAGCACGGGACTACGCTTATATTATTATCAATGACATCTACGCTCAAGCTCTTCAGGCGCTCCATTCCATTGTCTTAGCGGAGAAACACCGTGGAAAGCGCATGAAAAAATATCTAACAAATTTTGGTAAACCCCGTTAGAAGGATTTCACACGGAGCATTTCTAACGGGGTAAATTTTAATGCATCCCTTGTTCTCACGACGTTTATGGAAACACCCACAGAAAAAGCGGAAAAGAAACTCATTGTAGCGCTGGATATAGATGACCTTTCCCAGGCACGGGACCTGGTAAAAGAATTAAAACACTCGGTTGGCCTTTTTAAGGTCGGCCATCAATTATTTACCCGCTCTGGGCCTACAGCCGTTGCCATGGTCCACGAAGAGGGGGGCAGAGTATTCCTCGATTTAAAATACCATGACATTCCCCATACGGTAAAAAATGCAATCGAAGCGGCCGTGGCTTTAAAAATTGCCATGCTCAATGTTCATACCGCCGGCGGAAGAGCAATGATGAAAGCCGCTGCCGAAGCTGCCCGCTCCAAAGCCCGCACGATCGCCGTTACTCCGCCGATTCTCTTGGGTGTTACCGTGCTCACCAGCCTTTCAGACGCTGACCTCGCTGACGTCGGCATTCATTCTCCTGTTGCCGAAGAAGTTGCCCGCTTAGCGGCGCTTGCCTGTGCCTCAGGACTCAACGGAGTCGTCGCCTCACCTCATGAGATTTCCCTTATAAGAAAGGTCTGCCCGGCGGGATTTCTCATTGTTTCTCCGGGGGTACGACCGCCGGACGCCGTGGAAGATGATCAGAAGCGGGTTCTTACTCCCCGCGAAGCAATACACGCGGGCGCGGATTTCTTAGTGATCGGCCGGCCGATCCTTCAGGCCTCGGATCCGAAAATCGCGGCCCAAAAGATCGTAGACGATATGGCCCGCGCTCTTGCATAACGATCCTTTTTTGTGCATGGAAGATAAAATCTTTGGCATAAATCCTATCCTGGAAATTCTTAAGTCCACCCCCGAACGGGTCCAGCAGGTCTATTTACCCGTGGGGGATCTTAAAGATAAAAAAGCCCTGATTTATTCTCTTGCCCGACACCATAATATCAAGGTGCATCGTATCCCCGCATCCAAGTTTTCTTTTTTCGTGGGGAATGTGTCTCATCAGGGTGTCGTTGGAATAATCTCGTCGTATGCCTACCAATCCTTAGAAACACTTCTGGAAAACTGGCGCAGGACAAAGGAAAAAGCGCTTTTTTTGATTTTAGACGGAGTCGAAGATCCCCGGAACTTTGGGGCGATGGTGCGAAGCGCCCATATTGCGGGTGTCCACGGAGTCATCGTCGCCAAGCACCGGTCAGCTCCGATCAATGAAGCGGCGTTTAAAGCGTCAGCCGGCGCCTTTGCTCACACCCCGGTCTGCCGGGTGACCAATATTGCCTCGACCTTAGAAACCTTAAAAAAGGAAGGCGTCTGGATTGTTGGGACGGATGCGAGCGCTGAGCAATCTCTTTATTCAATTGATTTAACGATGGATGTGGCGGTGGTCATTGGTGGTGAGGGAAAAGGCATGCACCAGCTGGTTAAAAAACACTGTGACTTTCTGCTCTCTATCCCCACGCGCGGAAAAATCAATTCCTTGAATGCTTCGGTTGCGGCTGCCGTAGTGCTCTATGAGATTATCCGCCAGCGCCATTTCGGTTAAATCCACTCGCTTTTCAGTCGCGAAAAAAATGTGGTAATTGCAGGATGTATACCAAGTTGCATTCAAAAGCAGATCGAGGCGGCGACGAGGAATCGACGTCGAGGAGTATGACGAGGAGACAACAAAGATATGCAAATGAAGGCGACTTGGTATTAGCCGGCGTTAAAACGATTGAAGGCCTCAATTATTTTTTCGGCAACGTCTTGGGTAGAGAGGTTATCCGTGTCGATAGCCACGCGGGCAGCGGCCTGATACTTGGGGATTCTTTCGGCGAGAACTTCCTGTACTTCTTCTAAAAAAGATTTTCTCC
>DATEXU010000075.1:0-21375 GCA_035256645.1 Thermodesulfobacteriota bacterium
CTTCAATTTTTACATCACCCGAAGTATTACACACCCACCCTTTTAGCCCGTGTTTGAAGGCAAGTTGATAGACAAAAGGCCGAAACCCCACCCCCTGCACAATTCCCCGCACACTAATCTTTGCCCGCTTTATTGGTTCAAAGGGGAGTGAAGTATCTTTTATCAACGTCATAACCGCAGCATTCCAAATTTATTTTTAATGGTGTTCTTCGATTTTTTACAAGGAATCAAAACAACAATAGCTTCAGCAAATAGTATACCGAACCACAGCCAAATTCTCAAGCGATCTTCAAACAAACTTGATGAGAGGATTATTTATCAATATATTTTTATGGATTTAATACAACTACATAATTTTTTAGGTTTTTTTATTGACTTCACCTCTGGTTAGGGTTAAAAAGGGGAATAATATCAAACACACATAAAGATAATTGGGATAAATGAAAAGGGTAGCTTTAATGGGATGGGCTTTTAAGATTAATACAAAACGGCCGAATCACCGAAAATAAAGGTGATGGGCTTTTTTTGTTTTGTGGCCCGGTCTAACCGGTTTAATCGAGGATTTTGATGAGGGGTGGTATGTCCTTTGTAAAGTCAAATGATTACAAAATCATGCGCCCTCCACTATTCATTTTCAATTTTTAATAAAATATCAATTGACTTTTATACCGTTTTCCGGTATAGTGGTTATACATTCAATTAAGACATAAAATGGCCATTCGCAATTTCAAAAACAAAGGGACTGAGGATATAAACTATCGTAGATTCTCCAAGGAAGCTCTCCGAACGCTTCCGAAGGAATTACATGAAAAAGCCCGGATAAAACTTGCTCGTTTAGGCGCAGTCACCTCAATGCAAGACCTACAGGAAATACGGGGAAATCGTTTTGAAAAACTGAAAGGAGCACGGCAGGGGCAATACAGCCTACGAATAAATGATCAATACCGGATTTGTTTTAAGTGGGAAAAAGAAAACGTCGTGGATGTCGAGATTATCGACTACCATTAAGAAAAGGAGCCGCAAACATGAGGAAAACACATTACACCCCTGTTCATCCCGGCGCAGTGCTGAATGATGAGCTTGATGAGGTTGGTCTGAGTCAATCGGCGCTCGCAAAACATATCGGGGTGTTGCCGAAAACAATTAATGAAATATGCCGTGGTAAGCGAGGGATAAGCGCAGAAATGGCAATGAAGCTCTCAAAGGCCCTGGGTGGCGGCCCTCAATTTTGGTTGAATTTACAAAATAGCTGGGAGATCAGTCAGATTGATAAGACAGCTTTTGAACATATTAAACATGTTGCTGCATAAGGCCGGGTCTGGCAAAGTCAAGAAGGTAGGAGTATCTCTTTACACATTGCACTGATGCCATTTTATTATTTCGTAAAAAGTTTACCCCGTGAAGCGTTACTTCACTTGGGGTGTAGCCGCGACTCTATTGGGTGTCCTAAATTTTGCGGTCTTTAGGTTTTTATACAAGATACATATAAACATTGTTATACGGACAAGACTATAACACGATGAAAGAAACCGTATTGGAATATTTGTGCAAACTCTCCAAAGAGTCGAAGGCACGGCTTACCATGCATTTTGCTGAAGAAGTTGAAGAAATATCAATTTTAATTTCTCAAATCATTCAGACATTGGAGAATTATCAAAAGCTCAATCCTGTATGTGACGACAATAATCCCAAGCAAATTGCATACGGCTTAATGACAAAGGGAGCCAATACCATAATGGCCTCCTTTGAGATAGCACTCAATGGATATTTCTGGGAACCTCCAATTCTGTTTCGAAACGCACTCGAACAGTTTGCCTCGGCTTGGGATATCGTTCATAACGAGGCCAGATTTGTAATCTGGAAGAATAAGAAAGGGTTCAGTTCTACCGACAGTGTCACCAATGTCAAGAGAGCAATTGAACCAATTGGGCAGATGTATGGTCTGCTCTCCAAGATGTACGTACATATTAGTTCAATAAACGCATCACCATCGTGTGTGTTGACAGATGACGAACCGAAACTTCAGTTTTTTGGTTTCATCAGGAATGGCAAGGAAAACATTCGGGCGGGTAAAATATATATCTCCATACTTATTACTTTTATATGTCTCCAGTTAACAGAGTTGACCTTTCATCAGTATTCGCTTGGGCTGGAGACAATTGAAAAGATTCCGGGTACTGATAATGTGCGGACCAAGGTTAGTGAAAGACACAGAAAGTTTGTTAACATAGCACTACAACATTTCGATACTGTAGTGGAGAACCCATCTGTATGTTTTTGAGCCACGGCGGGTGGCTTGGGCAAGGGGTCTGGCAAGGCCCATGGCATAAGGTGGGTAATCCTGGTTAATGCGATAACCGGTTTTAGAAATCAATATAAACAATGTCCTACTGATTTAGAAATATGAAATATATTCCTGAAAGACACCATAGGCGATCAATTCGACTGAAGGATTATGATTATTCGAAAAGCGGCGCCTATTACGTAACCATCTGCACAAGGAATCGGGATTGTATTTTATCGAAAATTGATTATGGAAATGTAGGGGCAGGGCTTGCCCCTGCCCTTTATGTTGAGGCATCCGGACCTATCATGCGTCTTACAAAAGCAGGAGAGATAGCAGAGAAAAATTGGTTGGAAATTCCAGAACGCTTTGCAAATGTTTACCTAGACGAATTTGTAATCATGCCCAATCATATACATGGGATCATAGTATCAGGGGCAACCGCAAGGGTTGCCCCTACCGTGGGTCAAATTATTGGGTCTTTTAAATCTAAATGTGTCACAGAATATCTAAAGCATATCAAAACAAATAATATCAATGCGACTGCCAAGATGTGGCAAAGAAACTATTACGAACACGTGATCAGAAATGAAGAGGAACTAAATAAGACAAAGGAGTATATCAAACGTAACCCATATAGATGGGAAGAAGATGAGGAAAATCCTGACAACATCGAAAAGAAGCATATAACATTCGATTCAGTGGACTGGTAGGCGGAAGAATCAATATTTCCATGGGCACTAACCTCAAATAAATTCTAAGTGTGTTATACTGCAAAAGTGCAGTGTTTGGGTTTTTATACGGATCAATATAAACATTGTTAGGCGTCAATGAAAGGACAATACGCAAAATCGCTATGCTGGTGACGTGGGAGACTTTGGTAAGTTTTCTTTGTTGAAGTCTTTATTTGGCAATACAAATCATAAAATAGGTGTTATTTGGTATCTCTTTCCGGACGAACTTCATAATAACGATGGAGGCCATACCAATTATGTTGATAAGCAAAGTTTTTTGGACTGTGATAAAAATCTTTGTGAAATATTAAAAAAGGTCTTGGCTGGTGAGCGATCTGTCGCTGCACTCGAAAAAGCAGGATTGCTTCCAGGTAATACCGTCTTTTTTTCTGAACAGCTTGATTTCCATTTACGTTATTCTTCTCAGAGCCATATTGACAAGGAGGAAAGGGAATGCAGGAGAAAAGATTGGCTAAAGAATGCGAATCAAAGTGTCTCAAATTGTAAGGTATTGTTTCTTGATCCTGACAATGGTTTGCAAATCGCATCTTGCCCAAAGATAAATCAAATGAAGTCTGGTAAGTTTGCTTATTACTCTGAGATTTCTGTATTAGCGAAGGACAAACATGTCTGCATCATTTACCACCATCTTAATCGTCATAAGAATCACGGAACACATTCAGTGCAAATTAAAACAAGGGTTAGTGAATTAAGAGAACAGATCAACCCGTCAAGCCAGATTTTTGCACTTCGCTTCCGGCCGTATAGTCCAAGGGCATATTTTATCCTTACAGATTCTCAAGAAGAGCCCCCTATCAAAAATAAAATTTATAATTTCTTGCAGAGTCAATGCGGTAAACACTGGGATTCTTATGTAGTGGGATAAAAAACGGGCGGGTGGCCTGGGCAAGGAATATGGCAAGGTCAATGGCATACGGTGGGATAATCCTGGTTAATGCAATAATCGGTTTTCATATGGGTGCCACGGGCTAAGACGAAGTCTTGCCCGTGTTACCCAGCATAGAACCATTTCTTTGGTCTTTGCCAAGGTCACCCGCCGATGGCAACTGGCGGAAAATGAAAGGAATTGCCCACATTCGAGTCATCCCCGGAGGAAAAACCCACTTAGCCGAGCTTCATTGGTATGAGGCTCATGGCATCGGAAAAAGGAATTTAAACGCAAAAGGTATTTGGAGTAAGACATGAAAAAATCAAAACATACTTTGCGGGAATTTGTGGTGTGCATCAATAATTCAAATTATCCCGCCTCATTAGAACTTCATAAGATATATCAAGTGGTTAGAGACGAGGAAGCCAGTTTGGAAGGAGATATTCGAGTAATTGATGAAAGCGGGGAAAATTACTTGTACCCTTCATCATATTTTGTACCCATCCAAGTTCCTCATTCAGTTGAAGAGTCTTTACTCAAGGCGTTTTAGAATAACCCCTTCCGAATAAAACACTTAACTTGAGCGCGGGCTGTCAGCGGTTGCAAAAATTAACGTTTGGTGCGCCGCGCGATCCGCAAAAATATGAAAATATCCCTTGATGTGTACACACAAATGATGTACAATTGAAATATGAAATACGATTGGAATCCTGCGAAAAATGAATGGTTAAAAAAAGAACGGCATATATCTTTCGAGCAAATAATTTTTCATCTTTCTCGTGGCGATGTCTGGAAAATAGCAGATCATCCTGACCAGTTAAATTACCCCGGACAAAAGCTATATTTTGTTATTATCGATAGTTATATTTATATCGTTCCATATGTAATTGAAAAGGAGCACATATTTTTAAAGACAATAGTCCCCAGCAGGAAAGCAACAAAGATGTATAAAGAAGAACAGGAGAGCCAAAATGAAATACGATAAAGAAGAAAAAGGTATTCTTAATGCGTTAGAAAAGGGCACGATGAAGCTTTCTGCTCCATCAAAAAAAGAAATAGAGTCGATAAAGGCAGCGGCAAATAATACACTTAAAAAAGACAAGCGAATAACGATTCGCCTGTATGACCATGATTTTATAGGAATTCAAAAGAAAGCCATGGAGATGGGTATTCCATACCAAACCCTTATTTCCGGCATCATTCACCGTTATATAGAAGGTGATATAAAGGTAAAGACCGGATAACAAGTTGCGCCACCGGATCGCCGATAAATTCTGCTCTCATTGAGTTGTGTGTTGAGTACACGTTCGCAAAAGCGCCTCCACTGTTCAATCGTAAATACAGATAGAACAAATGTCCTCACGAGAGATCATACAAAAAGAAGGATTTGATTTCGGCTTTGACCCCAGTGCCTGTGAGAGGTGTGCCGGCTACTGTTGCCACGGAGAGTCCGGTAATATTTGGGTTAACCACGAGGACATTGTTAGAATGTGCCGGTTTCTGCAAACCAACCCCCTTGATTTCATCCCTCAATATCTCAATCGCGTCAACAACCGTCTCTCCATCAAAGAACGAGTGGGGGAACACGGCCTGGAGTGTGTCTTTTTCGATAGTCCCCAAAGATGTTGTTCAATCTATACAGTAAGGCCGCGTCAATGCCGCACATTTCCGTTTTGGGAACATTTCAAAAGGAACAAGGATGAACTCATCAAAGCATCAAAGAATGTCCCGGTATAAAATTGTAGGGGCACGGCGCGCCGTGCCCCTACGTCCCTATTCCAACAAATATTTTCGTAAAGGCGAAAAATTTTTCGCCCCTACGAACGTGTCCACAATGAACAAAATTTCATGCATATGATTTGGCATGATGACAATTTAACGTGGGAAAAATGAACGGGGATATCAAACAGCGTTTATCCGCCACACGGTCCTAATTGCGACACAGCCTCTATTGTTGGGGAATCCGAATCACCTGTGGATCAGTCATCACCAGTTCCAATATCAGATCCTCGGCATAGCCTGCTTTCGCGTAGTCCCGGCCAACCTTATTGTTGTTATAATCCATCTTGTGGTCAGCTTCGGTATTAGGCTTCACGGCGCCGATTTCATGGGCATCGGTTACGTGCCTCGCAAACTCCGGTCCGAATTCTTTGGTGAGCAAAAAACTCCATAACACATGGCGATACGCGTCCTCCGAAACCGTGGCATCCTTTGCGTAGGCCGCTTCCGACTGAGTGCGGGCGTAATCGCGGATTTTAAAAAGCGACGGCGCCAGAAAAGGATGGGTAGAAACCAGGCTGATTTCCGTCTCAGTAAGCTCTTCGTTCAACCTTTTACTAATCCGCCGCACATCGTCAGGCGACATGACAAGAAAATAGCAACTATTTTCCATTTTGGTCGTGATATCCGCCTTCACCGCGGATCCGCCGATCTTAAAAGTACTCTCCGCTCGAAAATCGAAAGGGATCTGGGTCGTGCCTTGCTGCAGAAACTGCAATAACCTCTTGGGAATCTCGGCCAGTGCAATAGCTGAGATTCCTTTTTCTCCTCCTTTGAGGGGAAATTCTACCCTTAATTCTCCATTGTTCAGGCCTTCTTGTGGTTCCCCTGGAGTTCCCTTTGAAGACAGTCCACCTTCCACTCTAAGGGCAATATCATGCGCGCTGATTGCGGCAACGCCTTTAAGAAGTCTTGTGAGACCAAGGTTTATCTCCTCTATTGATACGACAATATCCTCTCCCGGGGCAAGAGCAATATACCTGGGCGCATTGATAACCGCGACAAACTTTCTCCACCTGACCGCGCTAAAACCATTTAACCCCACATCTCCAAATCGGGCAAAGTCCACGTTGATTCCTCGCGTCTTGCCTTCTGTCACTAAATATTCGAGTGCCTTACTGGAGACTTTCTCCAGGACAAAGTCCCCAACCATAATCCCACCAACAATCAAAAAAGCGAGAACTATGATTACGGTGAAAAAAAACTTTTTCATGTTATTCTCGGTGACATTGTGTTTGGACCGATGCGATAAACAAAGGGGAAAAGAGTTATTGTTTTTCTTGTGTCCAGCAATGGTTAACGGTCAGCTATGATTTTTTTAAGCACCTTGACCACCTCTTCCGGTTCCAGTCGTTTGGTGTGGTCAGTGTCAACAAAGGCATATCTGATAATCCCGTCCGCAGCAATCACGTAGGTGGCAGCCAGTGGTAGTTCATAGCGTTCATCGCCGTTTGCTGCCGCAACATCAGCGCCGAATTGCTTATAGATCGTACGCAGTCGCTCGGGTAAGGTGAAGACCAGGCCGAATTGACGTGCCACCTTGTTACCGACGTCACTCAGCACTTCGAATGACACCTTGTTTTCTTCGGCAGTCGCAAGCGACTTTTCCGGCACCTGCGGCGAAATCGCAACCAGTGTCACCCCTAATGACTTAATTTCAGAGATCATGAGCTGCAATGCCCGCAGCTCTAAATTGCAGTAAAGTCACCAGCCGCCGCGGTAAAAACTCACTACCAGTGGACCACGGGCCAGAAGCGCCTGGGAAGAAATATCCTTACCAAAGATATTGGGAAGAGAAAACGACGGAGCCTTGTCCCCTGTCTTGAGGCTTTTTTCGGCAATCCCGGACTGGGCAAGGTGTTCGGCCTCTTCTTGCATTACCTTTTGTATCTCTTCCGGCACCTGTTTAATGAATTGCGCCATGAAGTTTTGAATGTCTTCTCGTAAACTCATCTTCCTGCTTCTTTCCATGTTTTGTGGTTACTACTCTGAGGGGAGGAATGTTCGACAAACACACGCATACCCCTCCCCAACTCTATAGCCTTGTTAATGCATTATATTGCACGTCTTTTCACTCTATCAAGTTATTATATGGCACCGGAGATATAATGACAATTTCCGGTTCGGTTGCCCAAATCAGAGTGTAAACTTGCGATATTGTAGTGGTAACGACTGCCTCCTTCCTGCATTACATCTTATCAATTTTGTGCTTTATTACTTTTCCTTCCACCATAAAAATTACATCTTCACCAATATTGGTAGATAAATCAGCAATCCGCTCTATGTTCCGGGCGATTCGCAAAATATCAAGCCCTCTCTCCATTATGGAACACTCAGCGCACATAGACCCGATTATCTCCCTTCGGTTAACTCTTCTTAAATTATCAACCACGTCGTCTCTTTTACAAACATCCTGGGCTAACGCGGAATCTTCATGAACAAATGAGTCAATGCTATCCTTCAGCATACCACGGGAAATTTCTGCCATTTTTAAAACGTCCTTAACATGTTCTGTAATGGGCGGCACTTCGATTAACGTAAGAGCCGTTTCCGCGATATTCACCGCGTGATCTGCCATTCTTTCCAAATCGTTATTAATTTTGTAGGACATAAGAATAGTACGCAATCCCTTTCCCTTGGGTTGGTACTGCGCGATCAGTGCCATACAGATTTCGTCTATGTTAATTTCGAACTCGTTCGCTTGCCGCTCATCCTTCTCCACCACCTCGGTAAGCAACGCTTTATTTTTATTGATCAGCCCTTTGATACTCTTATCAATCATCCCTTCCACCAAGGTAGCATACTCGATAAGGCCGCGCTTGAGACTGATAATTTTTTCTTCCACTAACATATATTCTCCTTCCCTTAACCAAATTTCCCGGTTAAATATTCTTCGGTCATTTTTTGTTTGGGAACCGTAAATATTTTTTCGGTAAGACCGAATTCGATCAAGTCGCCCAAATAAAGAAAAGCGGTAAAATCAGAGATGCGTGCTGCCTGCTGCATGTTGTGGGTTACAATCACAATCGTATAGTACTTTTTTAATTCCAGGATAAGTTCTTCGATGCTTCGGGTCGAAATCGGATCTAAGCTTGCGCACGGCTCGTCAAATAAAATCACGTGCGGTTCAACCGCTAAACAGCGAGCAATGCAAAGCCGTTGTTGCTGCCCCCCGGAAAGCCCCAAAGCGCTGTCATGGAGCCGGTCTTTTACCTCTTTCCATAACGCCGCCCGGTTGAGCGATTCGATTACTTTCTCTTCGATAAATTTTTTGTCTCTTATCCCATTGACTTCCAGTCCATAACTCACATTCTCAAAAATCGTCTTTGGAAAAGGGTTTGGTTTTTGAAACACCATACCTACCCGTCTCCGGAGACCCACGACATCAACATTTTCTTCAAAGATGTTTTGTCCCTCAAAATAGATTTTCCCTTCTACCCGGGTATGGGGAATAAGGTCGTTCATCCGGTTTAACAACCGGATAAATGTGGATTTTCCACACCCCGAAGGGCCGATAAGAGCGGTTACCTGTTTTTCATAGATTTCTAAATTAATATTTTTGAGCGCCTGCTTAGTTCCGTAATAGAAATTAATTTCTTCGGCTTTGATTTCGATACTATTTTCCATAAAAGCTCCTCTGCCGCTGACGAAGGAAGATTGCCAATGCCGACATTAATAAAACCAGCAACATAAGAATTAAAGCGCACCCATACGCAATCGCCGTCTGTTTTTCCGGATGGGTCCCTTCGGTCATAAGAGCATAAATATGATACGGCAAAGCCATCACCTCCGAAAAAATCGAGTTCGGATATCCCCGGGTATAAAAAGTTGCCGCGGTAAAAAGAATCGGAGCTGTCTCACCCGCCGCCCTGCCGATACTTAAAATGACTCCCGTCAAAATTCCCGGTAAAGCGGAAGGCAGGACCATTTTCTTTATCGTCTGCCAGTGGGTTGCTCCGAGGGCAAGGGAGGCTTCCCGGTAAGATTGCGGGACCGCTATGAGCGCTTCCTGAGAGGCAGAGATTATTTGCGGTAGAACCATGATCCCGAGGGTAAGGCTTCCGGAAAGGATTGAAACTCCAAAACCAAAAAACTTAACAAACACTGCCAACCCAAAAAGTCCGAACACCACTGAGGGAACGCCCGCTAAATTATTGATGCTCATTCGGATGATATTCACCACATAACCCGCTGGGCTATATTCACAAAGGTAGATCGCACAAGCCAATCCGAGCGGAAGGGAAAATAAAATGGCTCCCATGGTAAGATATAACGTTCCCGCGATTGCTGGAGCAACGCCTCCTTCAGTCATCCCTCTTCGCGGCACCTCAGTCAAAAACTCCCAGGAGATAATACTGATCCCCTTAACAAAAACAAAATAAATTATGGTCCCGAGGAAAAACAGGGCGAGAATAATGGCAACCCATAAAAGCAAAAACCCCAGATGCTGCGTGAGTTTATTTTTCATCCGCTTAATCCCAGCTTTATTCTAAATCTTCGGCTAACCATTTCAGCAATGATGTTAAAGAAAAAAGTAGTTAAAAAAAGTATAAGGCCAATGGCGAATAAAGCATGGTAATGAGCGCCTCCCATCACCGCTTCCCCCATCTCCGCCGCAATAGTAGCGGTCATGGGCCTGACCGGCACAAAAAAGGAATGGGGAATCACTGCGGCCCCGCCGGTAACCATAAGAACGGTCATGGTTTCTCCTACCGCCCGGCTCATTCCCAGTATAATCGCGGTGGAAATGCCGGAGCCCGCCGCCGGGATCACTACTTTAGTCAATGTCTGCCACCGGTTTGCCCCCAAGGCCAGGGATGCCTCCCGAAAGCTCTTGGGCACAAAGCTCAAAGCATCTTCAGCAATACTGCAGATAGTAGGAAGAGCCATAATCCCCAAAATCAAGCTCCCGGTAAACGCGCAAAGACCGGTGGGAATGCCCAGAAGTTTTTGCAAAAAGGGGGCGACAATGACCATGCCAAAAAAACCGAAAACAATCGACGGAATAGCCGCCAGAATTTCAATCAAAGGCTTTAAAATGGCTTTTGTCTTTGGTCCCGCCAATTCATTGATGAAAAGCGCGCTTCCCACCCCCAAAGGCACACCTACCAGCAACGCTCCCAAGGTTACCCAAAAGGAAGCTGCCACTAAAGGCAAAATACCGAACTCAGGGGGATCATACGTGGGATACCAGGACTTTCCGAAAATAAAAGCCCCAACTCCGGCCTCGTGAAAAATCGGTAACCCCTCAGTAAAAAGGATGATGGTAATCCCCACCAAAAATAATAAGGAGGAGAGCGCTAAAATACTAAAGATGATTTTGTAAAGTTTTTCCCTTAACATAATCAAAAACGAGATAATGCTTCGTTTGTAAATAGTGTCAATTCATACCAGAGGAACAGCATTGCGCACCTTTTTTCTGCCGTCGTATAAGTTTCTCAATCTCCACCGCAAAAAAAACTATGGATGACAATACAAGGGTAAAGATTAGTTCATTGAAAGTCAAGGGTTCTGTCTTGAAAATCGGATTTAAGGCCGGCACGTAGATCGTTGCCATCTGAAAGATAAAGGTCAACACGACAGCCCCGAAAAGATATTGATTGGAGAATAATCCCATCGTGAACAAAGATTCCTTCTCCGATCGTATGGCCAGGACATGGCCAAGCTGAGTAAGACAAAGAACCGTAAATGCCATTGTTTGCCAATGAGCATGCCCAGTCTTAAGTGACCAAGCCTGGACAAAAAGAACAATACCGCCCATCAAAAGGCCAACCCACAGGACATGGGGCCCCAATCCGTGAGCAAAAATACTTTCTTTTGGATGTCGTGGGGACCGGCTCATCACGTCTCCCTCAGCAGGCTCAACAGAAAGAGCGAGCGCAGGGAGCCCGTCTGTCACCAGGTTTATCCAGAGTATATGGATCGGCAGAAGAGGTATCGGCAGACCCGCCAGCGGCGCAAGGAAAAGAGTCCATATTTCTCCTGAATTTGTTGTGAGGAGATATTTTATAAATTTTCTGATGTTATCATATATTTTTCTACCTTCTTTCACCGCCTTTATGATGGTGGCAAAATTATCGTCAAGGAGTATCATATGGGCTGCTTCTTTTGACACGTCTGTCCCGGTAATGCCCATGGCAACACCAATGTCAGCCCTTTTTAACGCGGGCGCATCGTTTACCCCATCGCCGGTCATGGCAACAAACTGTCCCTTATCCTGAAGCGCTTTAACTATCTTCAGCTTTTGTTCGGGAGCCACTCTTGCATAGACCCTTATATGCTCAACCCTTTCCTCAAATTCCTCCCATGATAATTTATCCAGCTCTCTTCCGGTGATAATTGCTCGTGAATCATCGTCAAGTATTCCAAGTCTTTTGGCGATTGCCCTGGCGGTAAAGGGATGATCACCGGTTATCATCACCGGCTTTATTCCCGCTGTTTTGCACAGAGAGACCGCCTCTTTTGCCTCTTCCCTCGGCGGGTCCATCATGCCTACAAAACCTAAAATGGTAAGCCCTGTTTCTACCTGTTCCGGAGAAATGTCGTCAGGCATCACATCCCATTTCCGGGTGGCTATGCAAAGAATCCTCAAACCATCGGCGGCCATCCTTTCATTAACCCGCTGCATTTCCACCGTATCAAGCGGCGCTAATCCTTCAGATGTCAGAATAGTATGCGCTTTTTCAAGCAATGCATCGGTCGCGCCCTTGGTGAATGAAACATACCCTTCTTCACAAGCATGAACGGTAGTCATGCACTTTCTTTCAGAGTCAAACGGAATTTCAGCCACCCGGCGGTACTTTTTTTCAAGTTCGTTTTTGTCAAAACCATTTTTTTCTGCAACACTGTAGAGCACCGTTTCCGTGGGATCACCGATAAGGTTGCCGTCTGTATCCATCCGGACATCGTTACTGAGGGCAAGAGCGGTCATAAAAGTCTTGCCAGAAGTTTCTATGTCTTTCGTAAAATCCAAGTCCGAATTCCGAAGAATTTTTCCGTCAATAAATATCTCCTCCACCGTCATCTTGTTTAACGTAAGCGTGCCTGTCTTATCGGAGCAAATATAGGTTACTGAGCCGAGGGTCTCTACAGCGGGAAGCTTTCTTATGAGAGCGTTCTGTTTTGCCAGCTTCTTTGCGCCAAGAGCAAGGGATATGGTTACTACGGCAGGCAGCGCTTCTGGGATTGCGGCTACCGCAAGAGAAATAGCGGTAAGGAGCATCAATAAAAGCGACTCTCCTCTCATAACCCCAATACCAAAAACAAGGGCGCAGATAGCGAGCACAACCATGGCAAGTTTCTGTCCAAAGGTCGCGAGCCTTTTCTGCAGAGGGGTTTTTACCTCTTTCTCTTCCTGGAGCATGGTGGCGATCTTGCCGAGCTCCGTATTCATTCCGGTTGCCGTAACAACACCAATTCCGCGGCCATAGGAAACGATTGTTCCTTTGAATGCCATATTTTTCCTGTCTCCGAGGGGCACCGCCTCGTCGGGTAACGCGTTGGTATGCTTTTCTACGGGCACCGATTCACCGGTAAGGGCAGCCTCTTCAACCTTAAGCTGTGCTGTCTCTGTGAGCCTCATGTCGGCAGGAACAATTTTTCCGGCCTCAAGAATCACTACATCGCCGGGAACAAGCTCGGATGTTGCGATAGTGGCGGGCATCCCATCTCGGATAACAATTGCGGTAAGCCCAGCCATTGTTTTAAGGGCTTCCATTGCTTTTTCTGCCCTATATTCCTGGGTAAAACCGATACCTGCATTAAGGACAATAATGACGATGATGGCTATGGTATCTGACAACTCACCTATGAAACCCGAAATAACAGCGGCGGCAATAAGGACAAGGATCATAAAATCCCTGAATTGATCGAAAAACATGACGAACGCTGTCTTCTTCTTTTTCTCGATCAACTCATTGAGGCCATATCGCGCCAGGCGCGGTCCGGCCTCAACGCCGGAAATTCCCTGCAAAGAGGTTTCGAGTTCGGACAAAATTCCTGCAACGTTCTGCTGATAGGGACGCAATGGTTCCTCCAAAAAAATAAACAATATCCCGGGGCCCGGACCGCGGCAGTCATTTGACAAAAGAGACAGATGAAACGAACGCGCCTCTCATCACGCCGAGTCTGCTTCCAATCTGTTTTCGTGGCAGTTTCTTCTCTGCAGGTCACTTGGTAAAAATACTGAACAGCTTATCGATGCCCGACTTATCCATCTTCGCAACCGCCTCAAGCTCTCCCGCGTCAAGCCAGACGCCGTCACATTCTGAGCATTTATCCACTGTTAAACCCTTATAATCGACTTCGATAATCTCCATCCCGCACTTCGGACATTTCATAAAATGGAATTCTTTAAGCCTTCGCTTTTCCTCCTCTTTAAGCGTCTTATGTTTCTCCATCTCAATCTTCTTCAGTTTTTCAAATTCCACCCTTGCAAAATACTCTTCTTCTTTTTCAGTCGGTTTAATTGCCATTGATAGTATTCCTTTCATGTAATCGTTAATGTTTTTTAAAACTTTCTGTACCAAACAAATTAAAATCGTAAAATCATCACGCCGGGGAAATTGTCAGCAAATATTCCGAATTACTCCCATTCCAAATATTTTGCTTCCAGGATGTTTTCTAAACCTCCGCTGCAAATACGAACCGTAAAAACGTTGCGTCCTTAAGTCATTAAGTGGGTTCATGAATATCGCCTTTGCCCCCTCTCTTGTGAAAAAAAGGCGGGGTAAAGGGGAGTTGCGGGGCTTGTTTTTACTTTAGGTGATGCTCATCCCCACTAAAAACAATAAGGAGGAAAAGGCTAAGATACCGAAGATACATTTATGAATATTTTTCTTTTACCATGGCTCCTATATAACATCTTTCCCGTCATAAAAAAATAAAAAAATAAAATAACCGTTAAGCTCCCATACGTTATTTAGAAAAAACGCGGCAGAAAGCTCCACCGCGTTTACTAAGGAGGAGAGAGAGGAAGGACTATTATTTAAGGCCAACAAACCCTGCTTCCCCAACCAATTTTTGGCCTTCTTCGCTTAAAACAAAATCTAAAAAGTCTTTTACCGCACCTTGCGGTGCGCCATTGGTGTACATAAAAAGGGGACGAGCTAAGCTATATTTATTATTAAGAACAGTTTCTTTTGAGGGCATGACTCCATTAAGCGTTAATGCCTTGACTTGCGAAGAAAGATACCCTAATCCCACATAACCGATAGCTCCCGGAGTCTTGGCGACAGTAGAAGCAACAGCCTGATTCGATGCCTGCATCAAGGCGTCTGATCTAACCTTTGCTTTATCTAAAGCCATTTCTCCGAAAGATTCGAAGGTGCCGCCGGAAGAATCACGGGAGATAACGACAATCTTTTGACTTTCACCCCCTAATGCTGACCAATCAGAAATTTTGCCGGTATAAATATCTTTGAGCTGATTTTTGGTGAGACCGGTAAGTTTGTTCGACGGATGAACAATGACCGAAAGACCGTCCATGGCAACTAAATTGGCTTTGGGATTGACGCCTTTGCCGACCGCATTGCTCAGCTCTTGCTCTTTCATGGAGCGGGAGGAATCGCCAATGTCGCAGGTTCCATCAATAATCGCGGCAATTCCTATCCCTGATCCACCACCCTGAACTGAAATCTTGGCATCAGGATGTCGCTCCATAAACACTTCAGCAGTAATCTGGGCTATGGGCAAAACAGTGGTAGAACCTTTAATCGTAATATCCTTAGCCAAAGCCCCTTCCTGCAGACCTATACTTACTCCCGAGAGCGCCAGCAGAACCAAAGCTACTTTTGTAAATTGTTTAAAAATTTTTAAAATCTGTTGCATCTTGTTTCCTCCATTCTGTGTAAAGGTTTTTTTCTCGTTTTTTTATTATTTAATTATTATCTTCTCAATCCTGCGATAATTGTGCAAGAGGCGTTGCAATGTCAGTTTTGTTGTCACCCTGAACTCGTTTCAGGGTCTTATGAGATGCTGAAACAAGTTCAGCATGACACTTCTATCGCTGGATTGAGGTTATTATTCAACTAAAATTTCAGGTTCCAGTCAAGCTGTAAAAGATCCTCGCTTTCAGCCCCATGGAGCTGTTTCGAATTATAATAATCCAATGACAAACTCACATTTTTACAAATCCCGTACTCAAATATCCCTTCATGACCTCTAACATCCGTAGCGCCGCCGAAAAAATCCGAATCCGGAAAACAATCGAGAACCGCGTCTCTTCCTAAGCGCCGATACATATATGTTAATTGCCACTGACCTTTTTCCGCAACCTTTTCAGCGCCAAACTTCCCGCCTAAAAGCCATCCCTTATTGCCTTTTTTCGGATCAGGGTTATACACAAATTCGCCGAACACTCCGACATAGGGAACGATAAATCCCTCGGGCATGAATCCTAACTGGGCATTCGTAACAAAAGAATTGTAATCATATTTTAAGCCAGTGCTATAGCCGGTGTTGGTTTTGCCGGTATTATCTAAAATATTGTTTTTCACGTGGGTAAACCCGTAATACGCAACGGATGCCTTCAGTTTGGCAAGGTCCTTAAGGTCGGCGTCCTGAATTTTCCATTCAAACCCCGGTTGAACCACATACATAAAAGGATCCTGTCTCTCTTTTGGGGGAGGGGGTGTCTCAGAATTTCTTTCATCGAGAATGAAAAACCCCACATTCATAAATAACCCAAAGCTATCACGCACATTATAATTAAATTGTGCGGCTCCGCCTTCGGGGGTTATGTCTGTATCCCAGATAAGATCAGCAGGGGTAAAAAGAGGATTTTTAAATTTTCCTCCCACCAGGGTTAGCCACTTGAAGGGATTGTATTGTCCGTAGGCCAAGTCCAAGTTAATACCTTTAGAACTGAAAGAATCCTGGAAAGTCTGATTGGTAGAACGGGGGTCACTGCCGCCTGATGCTATGCCAAAACCGACTTTAAACTTATCGGCTACTTGTGACTCTATTCCTAACCGGTAGCGGATTCGGGTTCTCCAACGATCCTCTTTGGCATTGTTCTTCTCATACTGCTCCCGCAGTCTAAAGTCCCCAGTGAATTTAGTCTTTTGAATCCATTCCGGAAGAATATCATGTTTTCGCTGAGCGATTTTTTTTCGCTCTTCCTCCCGCGTTTCCACCAAAACCGCCTGAGCTTCCGCGCCGGTTAACACTCCTTTTTCCACCAGTTTGTTAAGCAAGGTCTCAATTTCATTCGCGTGCGAAAATCGGGTTGTTGCGATGAAAACAAAAAAAATAGTGCCTACCATAATCGCGATTAAAAACCAAATATCCAAAATATTTTTTGTTAGAGTTTTATCTTTTAACATTATCTTCTCCTTTCGTTTCACAAAATAATATTCCGTTGAAATTATTTTTTCTTTCCATTCCGGCTCTCACTCCTTCACCTCCTTCTTTTTCATTTTTAGCAATGCCTTTTCTGTTGGAACGCCATATTTGACTTTAAAAACTTATTAGGAAAATATCGGTGCTTTATAAGTTTCAAATAAAGATTTTATGAATTTTTGGTTAATTTTTTTAATCATCTGAAAGAAGTTCTGAGGCCATTTGAAATTTTTCCAGTACCCTTAGGTTTGTCCAAAGGCCGGACGGATGGATACTCCAAAATGTCTATTAACTGCTCCAGCGTAATGTGAAGGAGGAGAATAAAGTTCAAATTTTTTAATATATTGGTATGCGCTAAAAGGTAACAAGGTTAAAGCTTCTTTTTTATGCTCGTCTTGTAAAGCTTCTCGAATCATGGTTGACGATGCTTCAAACGGCATCGCGGGAAGAAAATAGACCGGAAGAAATGTGTCAACCTGTCGCTCCCTTTTTCCCCTCTCAATAAAAATAGCAGAGACCCGGTTGAAATTAGCATTACTTCGATAGCATGTATTCATAATGTTATTCTCCATTTTTTGAATGGTATCCGGCAAGTTGTTCTTTGGATTAATCCGAAGGTAATGGTCTCCGCCGGCAATATAAAAAGCCTCGATTCTTTGCTCGGAGTTTAAATTCAGAAGGCGAAAGAAGTTGCTCTCGCCATCGTCATTACTTCCCACTGCAATCGAGGAATAACTAAAGAGGGGATCAAAAATTTTTAGTACTTCTTTTCCCATGGCATGCCGGATTACCATTGGGACAAGATCTGGTTTTCTTGGGTCAAAACCGGCGATTGAGAAGATGACTTTATCAAGTTTAAATTCTGTCAAAGCCAATAATCCGATGAGAAGATGTGCCCAATGAAAGGGATTAGCAGCAACCGGATAAAATCCAATCCGATAAACTTTCTTAACCGCTTTTTTGGGCTTACCATAAAGGGAGGTACGAATGTGAATCTCAGGATTAATTTCTTTGCTTTTCCAAAGATGAGCAATATGCAACAAACTGCTTTCGGCAAAATCCAGGATATCCTTAAACGGCTGGTCATAAAGAGATCGGTTTAATGCGCTCGCCATCTTGACCAGTTCTCCTTTTACCCTTCTTCTGATCCCTTCGGTTAAACAATGATCGCGAAAAGGTTTCATGATTATCCTCTGAAAATTATTGTTTTTCCCATTGGTTGCGCCGTAATCTAACCAGCCTGTTTACTGCCTAACATCGTCACAACCAACCCTCATACCAAGTTGCATTCAAAAGCAGATCGAGGCGACGACGAGGAGACAACAAAGATATGCAAATGAAGGCGACTTGGTATTAGAGAATAATGTAGGGGTAATTTATGAAGGGAGAAAAAAGAAATTATGAATTTTTGATGAATAAATAAGCAGTAGGGGCGACCAGCCGGTCGCCCCTACGAGTTGAAACAAAGCCGAATCCTTACTAACACGGTAAACTGATAATAAATCTGCTGCCCTTGGCGAGAGAACTTTCTACTGCTATGGTTCCCTTATGGGAAAGCACAATGTGTTTAACAATGGAAAGCCCCAAACCGGTTCCGCCAAGTTTTTTCGAGCGTGATTTATCAACCACATAGAACCGTTCAAAAATTCTCGCAAGATGTTCCTGGGGAATACCAATACCGGTATCTTCAACGACAATTTCTACGGTTTCATCTTTTCGTTTTAATGCCAAGACAATCGTGCCTTTTTCGGTGTATTTGACGGCATTATCAAGAAGGTTAATGAGCATCTGTTCCAGCTTAAAAGAATCGCCCTTAAGAACAGGAAGACCATTTTCCACACTCAGCTGGAATTCAAGGCCTTTCTCTGTTAAACGTGATTTAAAAATGCGGATAACATTGTCTGCCAGGTGTCTTAGATCAACATCGTCCCTGTCCAGTTTACTGCTCTTCTCCTCAAGTTCTGAAAGCAGCAGCAGATCCTGAACAATGTTTATGAGCCGATCGGTGTTTCTTTTTATCACCCCGGCATAGGTTTTTGCGTTTTCACCCACCTCTTCTTCTAACGTCTCGGCAAAACCTTTTATTGCCGTAAGCGGGGTACGGAGTTCGTGAGACACATTCACCACAAAATCTTTTTTTATCTTTTCCATATTTTTTGTCTCCGTGATATCGGAGAAAACAATGACGATTTGTTCCCGGCGCGTGAGAAACGTGGCGCTGCACAAATAAAACTTGCCGTTCAACTCAATATCTTCACTCAGATTTCGCTTGTTTGCGCGCACCTTTTTAACCAATTCTCCGAATTTCACATCCCGGATTACTTCCCAATACAATTTCCCATCTGCCGATTTGTTCTGAGCGATCTTTTTAAAACTCTCGTTGTTCAGAATTATTCTTCCTTTTTCATCCAATACGGCAAACCCCTCCTGGATGGAAGCAAAAATACTATTCAAGTTGTCTTTTTGGAATGACAACTCTTCAAAAAGAGTCTTTATCTGGTCAGTCATCAGATTAAAACTGTCCGCCAGTTGTTTCACTTCGTCATTTCTTTTTAAAAAGACTTTAGCCTCAAAGTCACCCGAAGCGACTTTTTGAAAAGCAATAGTCAGTTTTTTGATGGGGCGGGTTAAACTTTTTAGAAAAATGAAGACACCAATAAGGCAGATCACAATGATGATCAATTCACTTTTTAAAATCTCCTTTTGTAAAATCGCCAGCAGACTATGTAAATTTTTTAACGGGACACTTAACCGTATTATGCCAATAGCCTTCCCGTTCGCGCGGACTGGTAGAGCAACATAGAGCAAATCTTCTTTTATGGTGGTGCTGTAACGAGAAAAAGAACCAATATTATTGGTTAGCGCCTGGATTATTTCCGGTCGGTTTCTATGGTTTTCCATGAGCTTCGGATCCTTTTGAGAATCAGCGAGAACGACCCCTTGGGGATCAATAACCGTTATGCGGGTTTTAATTTTGCTTCCCAAATCTTTCACCAGCGCGTCTAACGCGGGAAAGCGTTTTTCTTCCAGGTAGGGAGCAACTTCCGATTCCAATGCATTGCCCAGAAGTTTCAGCTCATCAGTAATCGAACTAATATAAAAATTTTTGAACACCCGAAAAGAGAAAAACAGGATTAACGTCGAAAGTAACAAAACGATGAGGACAGAGCTGCCAAATAGTTTTGAAAAAAGTGAATGCTTCATTCTTCAACCTTATATCCGATTCCCCGTACGTTCCTAATCATTTTTTTTGCTTTTCCTAATTTTTCGCGCAAATTTTTAACATGCACATCTACCGTGCGATCCAAAACTAATTTCTCATCACCCCATAGATAATCTAATATTTTATCGCGAGTAAAGACCCAGCCTTTTTTGGAAGCCAGAAGCTCTAGGATCCTAAACTCGGTGGAGGTTAATTCTATTTTTTGTCCTTCTACCAAAGCCTCAAATTTATCGGGGTTGATGGAAAGAATTTGACCTATCTCAATAACCGTGGCGTGTTCGTTTTTCGTTTTTCTCCTCAACACTGCTTTTACGCGCGCCACCAGTTCCTTAGGCGAAAAAGGCTTGGTGACATAATCATCCGCTCCCAATTCCAACCCCAAAATTTTATCCGTCTCTTCTCCCTTGGCAGTAACCATGATAATTGGGATCGCCGAAAACTCATCTTTCTTTTTAAGGAACTTGCAGATTTCCAAGCCATCAGCATCCGGCAGCATTAAATCAAGGATTGCCAGATCCGGTATTCTTTTGTGGAGAAATTTCAAAAAACCATCTCCGGTCTCAAAACCTTCCACCCGAAACCCCGCTTTCTTAAGGTGGAGGGAGATCAGGTCGATGATATCCGGCTCATCTTCAATAACGGCAATTAATTCATTCATCTCTTTTAAAACTCATAGCGTAGTGATTCAGAAATGTCCTTGCTTTATTTGTCATTCCGGGCTTGACCCGGAATCCAGTGTTTTTGGGCTGGATTCCCGCTGGAGTTTACCCCGTACTTGATACGGGGCGGGATGACGGCCTCGGAATTTATGCAAGTGTTATTTACTGCATTAGTATGGGGGTATTTTACTAAAAAATTTCATATTTTCAAACAAAAGATTAGACCTTACCCACGAAAGGATGAAGTCGTAAAAAGTCGCAAATCAGAACGACCCCCCCAATCCCCCTTTCGCAAAGAGGGAAGATAAAAATAATTCTCCCCTTTAGGAGACTGTGTCATAAGTCCGTTTATGGTTCGACAAGCTCACCATGCACGGACCGGGACGCTTTAAAAATCAATTAATTAGCCGTGCACCCTGAGCCTGTCGAAGGGCGCATGGCTAATTGTGCCACCGTAAAGAGGCACC
>DATEXU010000076.1:0-14075 GCA_035256645.1 Thermodesulfobacteriota bacterium
AATACTCAGAAAGCTTTGAGCAATCACTCATCGACCAGACCTTGGATTTGGTAAAAATCTCAAACATCAGTGTTGTTCAGCCGGCAACGTATCCCATTAAGCCTGCACGTCCCCGGATATTGCTTAATCTCATGCTGGGAATTTTGCTGGGGATTTTTGGCGGCTTAGGGTTGGCATTTATCAGCGAAAGCGTGGACCATTCTTTTGGCAAGCCGGAGGACATCGAACGAACTTTGGAAATTTCTGCCTTGGGAGCGATCGCCTCTTTATATCCGGAAGGAGCATCTCCTCAAGAAAAGGCATCCATGGCTTTGCCTGCGCGATTTGATCCATCGTTGCCGTTTATGAAAGACTTTGAAGCAGTGGCGGAACGTTTGCTCATGGGGAGCAAGGCGCAGGCTGAACCTCAGCGTATTTTTTCTATAACGAGCTGCCGCAAGGGCGCGGGGGTGAGCACGGTTGCTGCCTATCTTGCCAGTTCCTTAGCCCGTCATAGTGACGGCAGAGTACTCCTGGTTGATGTAAACTTTCAAGACCCCTTTGTTCACCAGATCTTCGATATAAGTCTTTCCCCTGGGCTGGCTGACCTCTCCGGCGGCGCTTATAGCCAGACATCAGTGATTCAACCTTCCCCGGTAAATAAACTTGATGTGCTCTGCGCGGGTAAAACGAGTATGGCAAGTGACAAAAGAATCTTTGAGTCAAAAGGGTTTGCGGACTTACTGAAGTACTGGAAACATGAATACAGCTTTGTGTTAATTGATACCCCGGCAGTGTGGGAAGAAAATTATGTGGTAACGCTGGCCAATATGGTTGATGGCGTTATTATGGTTTTTGAGGCGGAGGAGGACCGCTGGGAGGTAGCGCAACGCGCCAAAGACCGTCTTGCGGTTGGTGGAGCAACACTCGTGGGAGGCATTCTTAATAAAAGATTATTTTACGTGCCCAAATGGTTATACCAGAGGTTGTAAGACTTCCTGGTCATGAATCTCTCCCAAAAAATACGCGCTTGAATTGCACTACGTTGGGAAAACGTTCAAAAAATATCTTGAGGCAGGATTCGTATGTTCATTTTTAATCGGTTGCGGCGGTTAATCGATTCGGTGGGAATGCTCCAAATAAGCACCATTTGTTCGCGGGAAGAGTTCAGCTGTATTCTGGAGCGCGAACTCGCCCGGGCGGAACGCAGCAACCAGGTTTTCTCAGTGATTGACTTTGACATCGGGGACGTTGAAACCAATAGAGAACTTGGAAAACAATTATTGCAGGCGCTTGCCAAGAGGCTGCGTTCTACTGATGAAGTGGGATGGCTTCATGGTCATCATATTGGGGTTTTGCTCTATAACACTCCCTCCGAAGGGGCTCACGTTTTTTCTCAGAGAATCCTTGATTTGCTTCCCAAACCACTTACTCCTCCGGACTTCAAGATCCATACTTACCCAACCGAAGAGCAAATCATGGATGATTCGAATTATCAAGGCCCAGAAAAACGACAAACGAGCCAAGGTTCTCCTTCTTCCCAAAATGTCGTAAGGGAGAAAAGTCCTAAGCCAGTGCGGGAAATGCGTATGCTTTACTCTCTTGCGATGCCCACATGGAAACGGACAGTGGACCTCGTTGGCGCGCTATTGCTTCTCATCCTTTTTTCTCCTCTGCTTGTGCTTGCTGCGCTTATGATTAAAATCGTATCCTCCGGACCAGTTTTTTTTAAACAGCGCAGAGTTGGTTATGGAGGCAAAGTATTTACCCTTTATAAATTTCGGACCATGAAAGTCCATGCTGACACCTCGGCTCACCGGAGATACCTTTCCGAGTTAATTCGCGATACTGCCGGTGAAAAAGAAACGGGAAAGCCGATGGTTAAACTGGACGATCCGCAGATCATACCCTTCTTCGGGAAAATCTTGCGGGCTACCTGTATTGATGAATTGCCCCAGCTTATCAATGTTTTTCTCGGGGATATGAGTTTAGTTGGCCCTCGGCCTCCGATCCCTTATGAGGTGGAAGAATACGTCACCTGGTATACAGGGCGGTTTGATGCGGTGCCGGGAATGACCGGACTTTGGCAGGTAAGTGGTAAAAACCGGCTTACCTTTAAGGACATGGCCCGTTTAGATATCAGGTATGCCCGGCAAATGTCCGTTGCTCTCGATTTAAAAATCCTTTTACTTACCCCTCTTGCCATATTCTATCAAATTAAAGATATTCTGCGAAAAAAACAACCATTGGCTGGAGGAGTTGCCAGTGCTTAACGTCGCCGTGGTTGGCTGTGGCTACTGGGGGCCAAATCTCATTCGGAATTTTTATTCACTCTCTGATTGTAAGATAAAAAGGGTTTGTGACTTAGATTCCGGACGACTTGAGCATATGCGAAAGCTCTTTTTTGAAGTTGAAACCACAACTAACTTTGATGACGTGATTAATGATCCCCACATCGATGCTGTCGCAATAGCTACACCGGTGCATTATCATTATGAAATGGCAAAAAAATGTTTGCAGGCTAAGAAGCATACCTTAATCGAAAAGCCGATGGCTTCATCCTCAGTAGAATGTAAAAAATTGATTGAACTTGCCCAAAAGCATAATCGCATCCTCATGCTCGGGCATACCTATATTTACTCTCCGGCCATACGGAAAATCAAAGATATCTATAACGCCGGAGAATTAGGCAAGATGCTTTACATCAGCTCGCGAAGGTTAAACCTTGGGCTTTTTCAGACCGATATCAATGTGGTGTGGGACTTAGCGCCTCATGATATTTCTATAATTCTCTTTGCTCTTAGCGCTAATCCGGTATCGGTAAATTGTCAGGGGAAAGCCAATGTACATCCAAATATCGAAGATGTTACAAATATGACGATTGATTTTTCTGATGGCGGTTTTGCCACCATACAAAATAGCTGGCTTGATCCCTATAAGGTAAGAGAGATGACTTTTGTCGGAAGTAAGCGGATGCTGGTTTATAACGACTTGGAGCCGATCGAGAAAATCAAGATTTTCGATAAACGGGTTGAAGCTCCTCCCTACTATGACACGTTCGCCGAGTTTCAATACTCTTATCATTATGGCGACATATATTCCCCTTACCTCAAACAAAGTGAGCCTCTGAAAATCGAATGTCAGCACTTTTTAGATTGTATCAAAAACAGCGCCCGACCCGATACGGATGGTTTAGGAGGTTTGGGAGTCGTTCAAATTCTTGAAGCTGCCTCGAAATCGTTGAAAAAAGGCGGAGGGAAGGTTGATCTCGTCGCTTTTGGGGCGGTTTAGTTTTCAGGGGTTCTTTTTTTGCACCAAGATTTTAGCTGCAGCCTAAATATGCTTTTCATCAAAAAATTGCTTTCCTCTTACGTTTTCATTTTTCTCACCGTATGAATTTTTATCTTTGAATTTGGGTGCATTGATAGAGCACCTTTGGGAGAAGTTATTTTGCGATTTTGAACAGCGGAAAAAACGATGAAGAAAATTGCTTCGGATGTTAAACTGGGTAAGAATGTAAAGATTTATGACTTCGTAAATCTTTACGGGTGTGCGATTGGGGATAACACTCGGATAGGAACCTTTGTAGAAATACAAAAGGGAGCAAAAATTGGTAAAAATTGTAAAATTTCAAGCCACACTTTTATTTGCGAAGGGGTGACGATTGAAGACAATGTTTTTATTGGACACAATGTTACCTTTATTAATGACAAGTACCCCCGGGCAACCACCGCAGAAGGGACTCTTCAAGGCGAGAAGGATTGGATTTGCGTTCCCACTCTGGTAAAGAAAGGCGCTTCAGTGGGATCAAGTTCAACCATTCTCAGTGGTGTTACGATTGGCGAAAATGCTATGATCGGCGCCGGAAGTGTGGTGACAAAGGATGTGCCGGCGCATGCCACTGCAGCAGGAAATCCCGCCAGAATATTACGAAAAACCAAGGAAGACAAACAATGAATATTCCTTTTCTTGACTTAAAGATACAGTATAACGCAATCAAAGAAGAAATTGCCTTGGCATTGCACAATGTTTTAGATAGTACTGCTTTTGCGGGCGGACCTTTTGTGGAAAAATTTGAAAAGGAATTTGCTTCTTTCTGTCAATCGGGATTCGCCGTTGGGGTCGGCAGTGGTACTGATGCACTCTGGATTGCGCTTTTGTGCTTGGGGATTGGCCAAGGGGATGAAGTGATCACTACCCCTAATACTTTTATTGCTACTGCCGAGGCGATCACTTTCTGTGGCGCAAAACCGGTGTTTGTTGACATTGATGAACAGACTTACAACATGGACCCCGACCTCCTTAAAGGCGTTATCACCACTAAGACCAAAGCAATTATTCCTGTTCACCTCTTCGGTCAGCCTGCGGACATGGATCCGATTATAAAGATTGCCCAGGAACATGGTTTATTGGTGATTGAAGATGCCTGCCAGGCGCATGGCGCTGAGTATAAAGGAAAACGTGTAGGCTCAATCGGTCACGCGGGTTGTTTTAGCTTTTACCCGGGAAAAAATCTCGGAGCATACGGCGAAGCAGGTGCAGTAGTAACTGACAGCGCTGAATTAGCGGAAAAAATTAAACGGTTCCGTGATCACGGACAGGCGAAAAAATACTATCATTCGATGATCGGCTGGAACGCCCGCATGGATGGCTTTCAAGGGGCGGTGCTGAGTGTGAAGCTAAAACACCTTACTGCCTGGAATGAAGCGCGCAGAAAAAATGCAAAACTTTATAACGAACTCCTTGCTGACGTAAATAAAGTACAGACACCGGTTGAAGCTGATTATGCTAAACATGTTTATCACATTTATGCCATCCGTACTAACAAACGCGATACTCTTATGAGCGCTCTGACGGAAAAAAATATTTTTTGCGGAATTCACTATCCTGTTCCCCTTCATCTTCAAGATGCTTACCGCTTTTTAGGATATACTCAAGGAAGTTTTTTGATAGCTGAAAAATGCGCCGAGGAGTTTTTATCTCTCCCCATGTTTCCGGAACTGACAGGGGATCAGATTAGGGCAGTTGTTGAAGAACTAAAAAATTTTTTTGCAAAGTAACAAAAAACTTGGTGGAGTTGCTTAACCGTCTAACTAAAGTGCTCATAAGCCTGGTATTCTTTGGATTTATGGTGATCTTAAATTTTTTTTACCAGGCGATGGGTAAAAAACAAAAGGGACTGTGTTCGGTTCTCCTTTATCATTCTGTTGCTGCTCACGACCGAGAGCGGTTTGCCCGGCAAATGGATGTTTTGTTAACTTTAGCAACCCCGGTCGATATTGCTAAACCAAACCCAGAAATTATTCAAGGAAGACAGGTTGCCGTTACCTTTGACGATGGCTTGCAGAGTTTTAAGGAAAATGCCCTGAGTGAGTTAGTTAAACGGAGAATTCCCGTTGCTTTATTTATCCCGAGTCGTTGTTTGGGTAAGCGACTCAGTGTTTATGATGACGAAACCGTGATGAATCAAGAGGATTTGTTGAACCTCCCGGTTGATTTAGTTACTATTGGATCTCATTCTCAAACTCATACTAATTTGACTATTCTCGATTACGATGAGGCGAGAAAGGAAATCGGGGAATCAAAAACTGATTTAGAAACCCTGCTCGGCCGTGAAGTTTTGATCTTTGCCTTTCCCTATGGGGAATATAACGAACAGATTTTATCGTTAGCTCGCCAGGCGGGTTACCTTCGAACCTTTTCCGTGCTTCCAACCGGGGGAAATGATTTTTTATTTGGTCGTATTATTACGAGTCCAAAGGATTGGATGATTGAATTTAGGTTAAAGGCATTAGGAGCATACCGCTGGCTACCCTTGGCTGTTTTTTTTAAAAAACAATTTAAAAAATTTTTCAGGGGATGAGAGAATTTATTAATTAAAAAAATTCGAATTACGAACTTGGTAGAGAATGCATTTAGAACCTGTCGAAAAATTTTAAGTAATTTATAACTGCGTGGCATTTGTTTTCGTATTTTGGCCGTTTGATGAGTCGAGATGTCTGGTGATGTTTTGAGGAGAGAAAAATCAGTGAGCTTCGTATTTCGAGAATACCAGCCTGGGGACCAGGACAAAATTAAAGACACCTTAATTAACAAAAAACGCCTTGATAAGTATAGGCTCAAGACTTTAAAATATAATCTTGCTTCCGCCTTGGGCTTATACAGACCATGCGTATATGTGCTGGAAAATACGGAGGATAATAACATTATCGGTATGGCGGTTTTGGTTAACAGGATTGATTACAGCTTCCGTCGCATGGAATGGTGGATTGAGGCGTTAATTGTGGCTGAGGGACAGAGAAAATTGGGTTTTGGCACCATGCTTATGAATCATCTTTGTGGAGTGCTCCGTATGAAAGGTGCCAAAAAAGCTTTTTTAAATTTTGAATCGGATAATGTTATCGCCAAATCTTTTTATAAAAAACAAGGATTCATTCCTTCTAAAAGAATCTTTGGGATGTATAAAAGGCCATTTAGTTCTGTATCTCCACCTTCTAAACCCTCACCGCTTGTTCCGGTTAGGTCAAAAAATGAACAGGGAACAATCCTTCAACATTTTTTTCCTTATGATCATACTCACGACAACCGATGGATTGGTTTGTATGCTCATATATTAACTTTTTTGCATCTTCTCGTTATTAAAATTTCACAAGGCCAAACTGCTAAAGGGCAGGTCTGGTCAATTGCCTCCATTTATTTTTATTTTATAGCAAGAGTCGAGATCATTCTCCCCGACATGCTTGATGCTGAAGAATTAGAACAAATCGTACGTTCGGAATTTTTAAAGTTTTCATTGTGCGCCTGGAGAAAAATTGTAATTAATGTAATCTGCAAAGGGCCTAACTGTGATGAGTGGCCCTGTCCCCAGACGTTACCACAGGTAAGTGATGTAGAAGACTTTGTTGAATTTGATGTGATTCCGGCATAGGGAAGAAACAGTGTAGCGATTATAGTAATGGTACCATCTAGTAACAAGTACCGAAAGCATAACCATAAGAAATAGTAAGTAGTAAAGAGTGAAATCTGATAAATACATGCGTTGCCACAATATATGTTGCCACGATTTATTTTAACGGGTTACTAATGAATTATTTTCTTGAAGGGCGAAAACCTTTTTTAGTTGATTAAAAAAATAAAATAACAAACCTAACAACGAATACAGTTAGACCCTGTTGGAAAAGTTGAATGAATCTTGCACTGGTTGGCAAAAACACTCTTATTTATGCGGTTGGGAATGTTGGAATGCGTGCGACCGCCTTCTTGTTAATCCCACTGTATACGCATGGTCTTTCTATAAATGAGTATGGGATGTTGGCAACTCTTCAATTAACGATGCAGGCTATGATAGGATTTATGAATTGTGGAATGCCGTCTTGTTTGTTGCGTTTTACTAAAGATTGCAAGGGAAATAATATGTATGGCAATCTTTTGGGTACATCGAGCTTTATTAATCTGCTTGCAGGAATAATGGTAACAGGGGTATCACTTATTTTTTTGACCAATTTTTTTAGAAATGTTCTGCATATCAACAATGTTTCTCCCTATCTCTACCTTGCCTGCGGGGCGGCTCTCGCCCAATCGTTGGCAATTCATCTGATGTCTTATTATCGGGTAGAAGATAAAGCCCGCGAATACATGGTCATAGGGATTGCATCATCCCTGTTGCTGATTTTAGCGAATGCAGTTGCTCTTTACGGTTTTCATTTAGGAATAAAGGGTGCTCTCTGGTCGTCTGTAGCGACTTATTTAATCTTTTTGGGATTCCTTTCCTGGAATATTTTCTCTAAAACGGGGGTGGGAATTTATTGGCCCCTGATGCCGAGCCTTCTTCATTTTGGTTTTCCCCTCATCTTTTCCGATTTTGCTTTATTTGTTATAGGCGGAGCGAGTATTTATTTTTTGAGTTATTATGCGGGGCTTGAGGCAGTTGCTATTTTTTCTCTTGGCGCAAAATTGGCTTCAGTTTTATCAATTGCGATACTTCTTCCTTTTCAATTAGCTTTTCAGCCTTTCATTTTCAACCATCTATCAAGCAAGGATGTCAAAGAGGTTATTTCCAGGGCAATGTCATACCTTTTTCTTGCGATAACGTTAATGTTTTTTATTGTTCTTTTTGGTTCCCGTATCTTATTACCGTTTATTGCACCACCGGAATATTCTTCGGCTTTTTCGATAATTCTTTTTCTGCTTCCAGGGGTATCTTTTATTGGACTTTACTTTATTGGTGAAACACTTCTTGGGGCAGTAAAAAAGACATACCTTATTGGATTCATGATGACTGTGTACGCGCTTCTTGCTTTGGGACTCAACTACCTTCTTATACCCCAGCTAAAATCGTATGGCGCAGTAATCGCTACAAATATTTTTTATATATTCGCAGGGGTAACTTTGTTAATGCTTGGAAAAAAATATTTCTTTTTTCATATTGAGTGGAGCAAAATAACAGTTTGTGGAATGATTTTTACGTTTTTATTTTTTGTGTTTTTAAATTTAACCAAAGTACAGCTGGGAACTTTTGTGGCCGTATCGCTCGCGAGTGCTTCAGTCAGTTTATTGATCCTTTTAAAAATGCGGTTTTTTTCTATTAAAGAACTAACCGTCTTTAAGGAATTTTTTTAGCATGTTTTACGTAAATGTTTTCTACAGCCAGGCCAAAAAAACATTACGTTATCCCCGCTGAGATAAAAATCAGCTTGGACAGTAACACATTATTATTTTCAGGTTATTTGGACTGAAGGAACGAGTATCTTGTAAGTTTAATTTAATCTTTAAGGTGGTCTCAAATGAAAGAAATGCACGTGGTTGAAGATACAAAAGTCGGCGGGAGGAACGTGCTGGTTTCTCTTGCCCTGTTAATATTTATTACCATTCTGGTACTCAATGGGACATTTTTTCGAATTCGTCCGGCGGAAGAACTGCCTGAAATGGACTGGTTAGTTCTTGCACGATTGATTACCAGTGCGCTTGGTTTTGTAGTAGGCATTATATTACTTCTTAAAAGTCATGCCCGGTTTGGCTTTGGCAGCAAAGTTTTAGCAATTTTTTTGGCGGCAACCGGCCTTTCGGCTATAAACAGTCCTTATCCCACAATTGTTATGGGCTATGGTGCGGTGCTTTTGGGGGCAAGTATTTTAGTCCTCGGTTTGGCTTATAGCGCACCAGATATTAAACGGTTAGAACAATTTGAAAAGATATGGTTCGTTATCGTTGGTATATGCACAATAAAGGACGCTATCACGAGTTTTATTTTCCCCGATCCTGCGGTTGGGGAAGAAATCACAAGGTTGGGCATGGGAACAACCCATGCCAACCAACTTGGTTTACTCGCAGGCTTAGTTTTTTGGCTTTCATTTAAGCAAACCAAAGCCAACAGTATCCTATGGCTGTTCAGAATAGCAATGCTTGGTATAATTTTAGGTGCCATTAGTCGAGTGGGGATCTTAGCGTTTTTGGTTGGAGGTTTCACCTATTTTTTCCTTCGGGCAAGAGAGGTTAATACGAGATTGATATTTTTACTGACTTGTTTGAGTGGGATTGTTTTTGTTTTGTTAATTTTTTCTTTGAATCCGCATTGGGAGAACAAGGTGGTTGTTTATGGAAAAAGAGGACAAAGTCAGATAGAATTTTTTGCTTTCACCGGTCGTACGGACATTTGGCGACAGGCTATACGTCAAATACCCGAGGCCCCGATAACTGGCCATGGGTATGGCATTACTCGGTTTACCCTTAAACCTGTTGCGTGGGAATTCCAGGCAGATCACTGCCACAATGAGATGCTTGAAGCACTCTTTAGCACAGGTTTATTAGGGCTTGTTGCTTTGTTGCTGTTGTATATCTACAACCTGAAGTGGCTACTATCTTTTTCGCGACTCAAAGGAATATTTTCATCTGATTTAGTGCTTCATGCTTCGACCATAGTGGTAATGTTTCTGGTAAGTGCTATTTTTGAAGCAAGGATATCAATAAAATTGTTGCCATTTCAACTTCTATTTTTCTTTTATCTCCTGATTCTCGATCGGGAAAAACAATTTGCTGTCATGGAAAGAAAAATGAATCGCACGTAACTCTATGAAAAAACTACCTGTTTATGTTTTGATAACGCCCGCGCGTAACGAAGCGGCCTATATTGAACAAACAATCCATTCCATTATCAATCAAACGGTTTTACCGGAAAAATGGATTATAGTGAGCGATGGCTCAACTGACGGCACTGATGAAATCGTTCAGCAGCATCAAGCAAGGTATCCCTTTATCGAGTTACTGCGGCGCCAGTCTTCCGAAGAACGAAATTTCGCATCCAAGGTTTATGCTTTTAAAGATGGTCTGGGGAGAGTAACGGGAGTTGAGTATGACTTTATCGGAAATTTAGATGCTGATGTAACCTTTTCGCCATTTTATTATGAAAAGGTGCTGGAAAAATTTATTAGCAATCCCAAGCTTGGTATCGCGGGAGGAGAAGTATTTGATTTTTATGATAACACGGAGCACAAGCGATACTCCAGCTATAACAGTGTTGCTGGCGCAGTGCAATTATTCAGAAGAAATTGTTATGAGGAAGTCGGAGGATACATTCCCATTAGCTTTGGTAATGAAGACTCTATTGCCGAGATTACTGCCAGGATGAAAGGTTGGGAGACACATTCCTTCCCGGAGCTAAAGGTTTTGCATCACCGGAGAACAGGGACCGAAGGGCGTACAATTTTAAAGGTAAGGTTTAAACAGGGACGCATTGAGTACATGGTTGGTTACCACCCTTTTTTTCATATTGCGCGGGCGATTCAAAGATTCTGGCAGGCCCCTTGTGTAGTTGGGAGTTTGGTGAGGATGTGCGGTTATTTTTGGGCGTGTTTAGAGAGACCGAAGAGAAAAGTACCTGAGGAATTTGTGAATTTTTTGAGACAGGAAGAGTTTAAAAAAATGATTGCCTTACTGCGGGGTGGTTTTGGCAATTAGCATGAGGACTTTTGGTGACCGTTTTTCTTATAAAACTATAGCCACTTGATTAGGCAAGAAATTTAGTATGGAAGCCAACTTATATCATATAGTTAAAAAAATTCACTTAACTCGACAAGTTTTTCCTCTTATTATAATGTAATTCTTGCAGCAGCAATTCTACCACATGCTGTAGCACTTTCTCGTTAGTGCTTTTATAATCAGAAGTAATATGCCGCTTTTGTGCGATAAGTCCGCAAGCTTTTTCGGGCGTATCAATAAAAACTAATTTACCCTGTTGTGCCAGGTATTCGTCAAGATAAGGCTTTTTGCCCGAAAAAACGCTGTAGGTTGGAACTCCGAGTAAAGCAGCTTCACGGTTCATAGTACCTCCGCCGCTAATAAATACGTCAGAATTCCAGATAAGTTGCAAACCATCGACAGCGCGCTCAAGAAACCTCACTTTTTTCGGAAAGCTGCTATTGATCAATTCTTTATCTTCTTTAGTCCGGTAAACCACAAGGATATAAACGTTCGGATTATCTACCAGGTTTTCGAGTAATTTCAGAATAATCTTTTCACTCAGAATATTATGGTAATTTCCCAACATTGCAGAAGGGCGCAAGGTAACCAGTATTTTTTCCTCTTCAATAGCAAGCTGGTTTCTTAACGTGCAATCAGGAACAAAAGACCTCAGGTATAATTGTTCTTTAAAACCGTTGTAACGGATTACTTTGTGAAGCGAAAAATTGTTTTCTTGTAAACGCGCATCCGGTATATAGGAAGGGATCAGGAGTTTGGTTGCAAGGAGATTAAAGAGAAAACGCTCCGTGTATTCATAATCCAGCATCAAAATGCTCCGCATGCCAAGAATGCGCGCAGCCAGAAGTTGCGTCCTCGATCCATGGCTCAAGGCCAGGCCGACATTTTTATTATGTATAAATCTGATTAACTGCCCGGCCCGGTGAAACAAATTAAGGATCTTATCAACTTTTCTTTTCCCCCCATGTTTGCCGATAGGTTCATGCTCAATATTCCAAAGCTCAAGCAATTTTATGGTTTGAGCATAATCACGGGCAGTAACAATAGTCTTGATGCCCCGTTTGTTAAGTTCTTCTATAACGGGCCTAAATAAAGGTACGTGGGGTGAATTATCCAGGTCTATCCAGATGGTATTCATATTACTCGAACAATTTATCAATAATGCTGACGATTCTTTGAGCTACCTGCCCATCCCAGAGTTTCGGAATTTGCCCCTTTTTTATTTTTCCTGAAAGGATCTCATCGGCATATATCTTTATTCTGGCAAAATCAGTGCCTCCGAGAATATTGGTGCCAACATCAACGGTAATAGGCCTTTCGGTATTTTCCCTCACTGTTATGCAGGGGATTGCGAGATAGGTGGTCTCTTCCTGGATACCACCACTGTCAGTAATCACCAGTCGCGCGTTTTTTTCCAACGCTATGAAATCTATATACCCAACCGGTTCAGTTAATACTATGTTTCCGGATAGCTTTTCGGCAAGGCCGAATTTTTTCATCTTGTCTCGTGTTCTTGGGTGAACAGGAAAAACAATGGGTATAGCTTTAGCCAAATGATTTAAAAAAACAATGAGGTCCGCAAGTCTTTCTTTATGGTCAACATTCGACGGGCGGTGAAAAGTAATAAGGATGTACTCCTCCCGTTTCAGACTTAATTGTTCTAAAATGGTAGATTTATCAACCGTTGGCAGGCATGAGATCAGAGAGTCGATCATAATGTTGCCAACATAAAATACCCGGCTATCAGACACTCCTTCCGCTTTAAGATTTTGCAGCCCGCTGGGTTCAGAAACAAATAAGTAATCAGCACAGGCATCAGTTATTTTTCGATTGATTTCTTCCGGCATGGTATTATCAAAACTCCGAAGGCCAGCTTCCACATGAGCTACTTTAGTATTAAGTTTCGCAGAGGTAATACTACACGCCAGGGTTGAGTTAACATCCCCCACGACGATTACCAGGTCTGGTTCTTCCCGCATCATCACCTTCTCGAATTCAATCATGACCCCGGCTGTTTGTTGCGCATGGGACCCACCGCCGACCCCTAAGTAGAAATGCGGTTCCGGCAATTTGAGATCCTTGAAAAATACCGTTGACATATTCCAGTCGAAATGTTGCCCGGTATGACAGATAAAATGATCAAATCGGCTGCTGTATTTCAGAAATTCATTGTGCAAGGGGGCAACCTTGATAAAATTAGGCCGGGCCCCAACAACAGAAATCACCTTGACTTTACGCATTCGTTGCTCCGGTAGTTATTTTCAAGAATATAGGATAGTTATATATGGTGTAAAGTTAAAAGTCAATCTTCTTCCGGGTGGTAAGGACAAGAATTTTTCCACCGAACGGAGGGACGGCGTTGGTAAACTGATTTTTCGCAAAACGCAAATAGAAATTCCAACCCTAATTAAGTTTTGCACCACAATCGGGAATTTGTTTTTGTGATTTTCGCCCTTGACAAAATCGACCATTTTGCATTATTCTAAAAAAAATTGGTCAGGAATTGGGATCGATGAGGTAATGCGGACAAAAAACAGATACCCGAAAATGATTTTTGAGGTGGTAAGAATTTCGAAAACTCATGGCGAATATAAAAAAATTTTCAAGAGGTCATTTTGTTAATGGACGAAGACCTTAAAGAGTTAATGTTTTCCCGGCAGTTTTTACTTGGCCCCCGCCCCTTTGTTTACACAACTCACTGGAAAGCAACAAACCTTACAAAAAGTTTTATCCTATCAACCCACCCTAATCTTGATCTTGAAATAAAAACAAATGATAATGTTACGATCGTTCTGCTTGGCTATATCATTGACCCCTTTAATCCCACTAAAACATCCGCAAAGATTCTTACTGACATAAGCGAAAAGGCCACCAATGTTTTAACGGTGATAGACGCCACTATTCATCTTTCGGGCCGTTGGGTTTTAATTTATCTCGATTCTCAACACTCGGTAATTTTTACTGATCCGTGCGGCTTACGACAGGTGTATTTTCATGTCAACAATGAAGGTATGTGGTGCGGTTCCCAACCGGAAATCATCAAAGCGGCTACGGGTCTTTCTCCGAATACAGACAAGAGCTTATCTGAATTTATAAAAAGCTTTGATTACCAGCTAAAAGAA
>DATEXU010000077.1:0-3306 GCA_035256645.1 Thermodesulfobacteriota bacterium
TATTTTGATAGGTTTAAATTCCTAAAAAATAAACGGTGGTATTCTTTTGCCTACGGTAACAGCGTATTTTTAATTCTGGATACGAATACTGATTTCTCACCGGGAAGCGAGCAGCATAGATGGTTGATGGATATGCTGAAAAAAAATGCATCGCGATTTTTATTTGTCGCGTGCCATCACCCCCCTTATAGCAAGGGATATCATAACCGTGACGCGGAAAAATCTTTGGCTCAAATTTTTGAAAAAGGGCCGGTTAAACCGGATATTATTTTTTCCGGCCACCAGCATAACTATGAACGTTACAATTATAAAGGCATCCATTACATCGTATCCGGTGGAGGCGGGACGGAACAAGGCCCTGTCAAGCGAGCGCCCGAGGACTTTTATAATCAATCAGGAGATACGTTTCATTATTGCAAGATTACCCTGTCGGAGACAAAAACCCATTTTGAAATGATCAAATTAGAAAAAGATACAGGCGCCTGGCAGGTTGCCGATACCTTTACCATTGCGAAACCAACACCATGAAACCAGCAAAATCTTTTCTTACTCTGCATTCTTTAAAAGACTTGAAAGTCATTCAGAAAAAGCGGTCTTTCTCGCTTCCCTCGTGCCCTCCGGTTAAGACCAACAACAAAACAGATAATCACCAAAACCCGGAGAACGAGCAAAAACTTTTTCAAGAAGCCATGGCTGATGTTAAGCCTCTGTCGGGAGATACCTATAACGAGAAAAACCTTATCATCAATGGACCCGCTGCTGCTATTCCTGTTATTGATGATCCCACTGCTGAGGTCATCAACCAACTCTCAAAGCTGGTTGAAAAAGGCGAGGGTTTTGTTGTCGCACAAACCCCAGAATATATAGAGGGAATCGGGTATAATGTTAAACCGGAAATTGCCGAGCGTCTTCACCGCGGTGATTTTGCTCTTGATGCCCACTTTGACCTTCATGGATTTAACGTTGAAAAAGCAAAGGAGGTTTTTGATAATTTTTTAAAAGAGGCAATCCGAACGGGTAAAAAAACAGTTTTAATTGTGCATGGCCGGGGCCTTTCCTCTCCGGAAGAGCCTGTTCTCAAGACAAAAGTAAGAGGATGGCTTACTCGGGGCTCTTGGCGAAAATGGATTTTGGCCTTTACCAGCGCGCGGCCTTGTGACGGAGGAGCCGGAGCGACCTATGTGCTTCTCAGGGAACGACCCTATATCAAAAGACGCGGCAAAACACGGAATGATTGACTTTTAAAATTCAACGGTGATAAAAACTAAATAGAACGAAGGAGGGTATCATGGTAAGACAAAAAAAGCTGAAACCTTTAATCCCATTGGCCGCATCTCTTATACTGGTCTTCATATTAGCGTTACCAAGCCGGGCGGCTGAGTTTTCAGCGGACATGATTCAGAAGATGCAGGGCCAGACACAAACCGGGAAGGTGTTTATTAAGGGTAAAAAAATGAGAATGGAGATGAATGCTCCGGGAAATAAAATGGTGCACATTATGCTTCCGGAAGAAAACAAGACGATCATACTTATGACAGAAGAAAAAATGTATATGGAAATGACAGCCGCCAATAAACCGGGTTCTCCCCCCTCCTCAAACAAAGAGGACCTCGAAAAAGTTGCCACCCTCAAGCAATTGGGAACAGAGACGATCAACGGCTATCTCTGTGACACGTATCAGGTCATCTTTCATGATAAGGATCAAGGCGCCATGACTCAGTGGTATTCAAAAGAGTTAAACTTTCCCATTAAGATGGTAAGTCACGACCCTCACGGCGAGGTAGTCACAGAATACCAAAACATTAAGGAAGGCGCCATTCCGGACTCAAGCTTCCTCATCCCTCCGGGGTATCAAAAAATGCCAACGCCGGGCATGGGAGGTCATGGTATGCCTCATGGGATGAGATACCCTGCGGAAGAGTAAAAAAAATACGCTATAATCCAATAACCTTTTTGATAAACAAAGGAGGACATAAAATGAAGATTAAAACCAAAGACGTCGTTGTTCCCTTAGATGTCCCCAAAAACCTTCGGGATAAGTATGTTAAAAATTATTTAACCATCACCAGAGAAAGCGGGCGGCTCATGCTTTTTGCCGGTGATCAAAAAGTTGAACATTTAAATGATGACTTTTATGGTAAAGGAATCCACCCTGATGACAATGAACCTGAACATATGTTCCGGATCGCGAGTAAAGCAAAGATAGGTGTTTTTGCAACCCAACTCGGACTGATTTCACGTTATGGCATGGATTATCCCAAAGTGCCTTATCTCGTGAAGCTCAATTCCAAAACCCACCTGATCAAGACCGCCCAGTCTGATCCCTTTAGCAATGAATTGGTGGGTGTGGAGCAAGTCATTGATTTTAAAGAAAACAGCGGCCTCACTATTCTTGGGGTTGGGTATACCATCTATCTCGGAAGCGAATATGAACCGGAAATGTTGCGTCAAGCGGCGCAGATTATTTATGAAGCCCACCAGCATGGTTTGATCACCGTTGTATGGATCTATCCGCGCGGTAAAGCGATAAAGGATGAAAAAGATCCCCATCTCATTGCCGGAGCTACGGGAGTGGCCGCTTGTCTCGGCGCTGATTTTGTTAAGATCAACTATCCCAAAAAAGAAGGATGCGAATCAAAAGAAATTTTAAAAGAGGCAATTTTGGCTGCCGGACGCACAAAAGTTGTGTGCGCTGGAGGGGGAAGTGATGACGTAAAAGTATTCCTTTCCAAACTCTATGATCAGATTGCGGTAAGTGGCGCATCCGGCAATGCGACCGGGCGAAACATCCACCAAAAATCTCTTCCGGAAGCGATAAAGATGTGCAATGCCATCTATGCTATTACTGTTGAAGGGAAAACCGTGGAAGAAGCTTTGAAAATTTATAATGGATAATTCAATTCGTCTTTTGACGAAGTAGTAGGGGCGACCGGCCGGTCGCCCCTACAGTGGTTCACAACATGTCCTTTTCACTTTTTGACCCTTCGACTCTTAGACCTTTCGACCTTTTATTTTTAACGACATTATGCTTTATCCTTCCCTTGTATGACCACATTAAAAGGAGGCGCCTCGCTATGTTTATCCTTTCCCAGGTATAAGGTTAAATGGGGGAAGGGGATCTCTATGTTTTTTTCATCAAATTTTATCTTAAGCCGTCGGTTAAATTCCCGAGCCACACGCCATTGTTTACTGGGTTTGGTTTTGGTGCGCGCCTTAATGATAACAGAGGAATCCGCGAATCTATCCAATCCCAGAATCTCAATCGGTTCGAAAATATCATCGTGATATTCAGGATCAGAACGAAGA
>DATEXU010000078.1:0-2846 GCA_035256645.1 Thermodesulfobacteriota bacterium
CCGATTATTTATATGATGGTTCTCAATCCTCAGGCGATTACTTTCGGAGAAAAGAATATCAGCGGCATCAGTATGACGCTATCTCCAGAAAAACAGGTCACTACCATCCGGGAGGTTTTACCGGCAATAAAAAGAATCGGCACCTTATACAACCCGGACAGGACCGGCAATTTTATAACCGGGGCGGTGAATGCGGCTAATACCATGGGTATCTCTTTGGTAACAGAAAAAGTTCAGAGCACAAAAGAGGTCCCTTCCGCGTTAAAGAATATTCAAAAAAAGATAGATGCCTTCTGGATGATCCCGGATATCACCGTGTATTCTCCTGAGACCATCGAGTTCCTGCTTCTCTTCTTGCTCGAAAATCAGAAACCGATTATCTCCTTTTCAGAAAAATATGTTGAGCTCGGCGCGTTAATGTCAATCAGCATAGACCCGTTTGATATAGGCGATCAGGCCGGCGAGATGGCTAAAGCAATCCTTTCGAATGGGGGCAAGAGGGATATTCAGCGCGTTGATGCCAGGAAGGCAGTAGTATTAATTAACCTCAAAATAGCAAAAAAAATGGGAATCACCATTGATGAGAAGGTCTTAGCGAAAGCTAAGATTCTGAAGTAAAGGGATAAGATGAATTTAAGTTTTCTTAAGCTCCTGCGTGAAAAATTCAGCATTAAAGTATTCGTTACCTTTACAGTTTTTTTCTTCATCATTTCCTCTTTTTTTACGATCTTTTTTTACTATCAGCAAAGTAAAGCGCTCACCAATACTCTGATAAAAAACTCGGAACTGCTTGCCGGGGTCCTGGCTTACAGCGTGAGGCTCGGCGTTCTTTCCGAAAATAAAGACCTGCTCCGAGATACGGTTGAAGGAATCTTTCAACAGGAAAACGTCTTAGAGGTTTCCGTATTTAATCTGCAAAGAAATTTGTTAAAAAAGTTAAAGACATATAACGTCGCAGATCAGCCGACCTCAGCACGCGAAGATGAAAAAGTCCCGGGTAACGTAATCGCAAGCTTCCGGCATGATCAGCCTCTGTTTTGGCTTACGGGCAAGGACTCCATGGAATTATGGTCGCCGGTCATCAGTGTCGCAGGATATGCTTCTGAAGAGGATCTGGTTCTGGGAGCGCGCCCTTCGAAAAAAAGGGAATTTATTATTGGTTATGCAAAATTAACGATTGATAAAATCGAACTTAAAAAACGGCTCAATATCCTGTTATTGAAAAGTATTTTAATAGGTTTTGTTTTTTGGAGCATCGGTTCTTTACTCATATTTATCATGACCAGGCGGATAACAACTCCCCTTAAACGACTGACTGCCGGAGTGCACACCCTCGGTATTGGAGGCGTAGCCAGTGAGGTGAGGGTTGAGACCGGGGATGAAATCGGCAAGCTCGCTGACGCATTTAACACTATGCTTGATGCGTTAAAAAAAAGGGAAGCAGAAAAAGAACACCTCCAGGAACAGCTCCGGCACGCCCAAAAAATGGAAGCAATCGGAACTCTGGCCGGCGGCATAGCCCATGACTTTAATAATATCCTCACGGCGATAATGGGTTTTGGGGGGCTTATTCAAATGAAAATCCCCAAAGAAAGCCTGATTAGTTCTCATGTCGAACAGATACTTGAATCAGCGGAAAGGGCGGCAAGCCTGACCAAGAACCTGCTTGCGTTCAGCAGAAAACAGTTGAGTACTCCCGCGCCGTTAAATCTTAACGAAAGTATCAGCAACTTAAAAAAGCTTCTCGGGAGACTGATTAAAGAAGACATAGAGTTTAAGGTCGAACTGGGGGAAAATGATTTGGTTGTCATGGCTGACCAAGGACAGTTAGATCAGATCTTCATGAATCTCGTTACCAATGCCAGGGATGCCATGCCCAAAGGTGGTATGTTAACTATTACTACCGGGGCGGCACAGTTGCCTCCACATATTGTAGTCACGTCACAAGCCGGAAGCTCAGGCGGCTATGCCCTTATCTCGGTTGCCGATACAGGTATTGGGATAGATGAGAAGACGCAGGAAAAAATTTTCGACCCCTTTTTTACCACGAAGGAGGTGGGGAAAGGAACCGGTCTTGGTCTTTCCATGATCTATGGCATTGTGAAACAACATGACGGGTATATTGACGTTGCAAGTGAGGTTGGCAAGGGAACAACCTTTAATATTTATCTTCCCTTGATTGATTCGACATTTGAAAAACAAAAAGAAAAAGCTTCGCGCCCGCTTAAAAGGGGCACTGAAACAATACTTGTCGCAGACGATGATCCGGCAGTTGCGGGCCTTGTGAAAAGGATCCTGGAAGAATTTGGGTACAAAGTCCTCGAAGCGCGCGATGGAGAAAATGCGATCGAACAATTTCTAAAACACAAGGATGATATCCATCTCTTGCTTCTGGATGTCATCATGCCTAAAAAGAATGGGAAAGAGGCTTACGACGCAATAAAAAAGATCAAGCCGGAGATAAAAGCAATTTTTATCAGCGGTTATTCCGCTGAGATTATTGATGAGCAAGCAATTCTTGCGGGGTTAAATTTTATCGGCAAACCCGTCTCGCCGGAAGAACTTTTATTTAGCGTACGAGAGGTGCTGGATAATTAAGAATTGAACTCCCCCTCGCCCCCTCTTTGGCGAGACTGTGTCACAATGAGCATATCAAGGCAAAATGTCATGCTGAACTTGTTTCAGCATCCCTGCCTGCGGCAGGCAGGTAATAGAATCAATATGTTATGAGACCCTGAAACGAGTTCAGGGTGACAAAATATGTATTGTGACACAGTCTCTCTGCGGGAATGACATTTTTAGAACCTCCCTCTTTCCATTCTGTCTCCTGACTTCTGGGCACGGCA
>DATEXU010000079.1:0-11005 GCA_035256645.1 Thermodesulfobacteriota bacterium
GGGCGGCGATTGTTTCAATAGTAGCCCCGCACACCCCAACCCGTTTTTTTTCTTCCCCTTCAGCTTTCTTTTTGGGGGCGGGAAGCCGGCACGGACCCATCGCGCAATTCTTACAGCAACTTCCTTCAGCTCCAATAGGACAGGGTTTCATCGCCTCAGCCCGATCAAATACTAAACTTACCCCATCGACTTTAGCCTTATCGATCATTTCCTGGCTTGCCTCGCAAACCGTCAGCAGGGACTTAACTTTTTCTTCTTTTAGTTTTTTTGTTTCGTCTGCCATCATTTACCTCCTAAACTTTCGTTGAGTAAAAATTTTACCCATCAGGCCGGTGTTTTCCTTTTTTCGCTCCCATGCCATTCCGATGAATACCAATAACGAAGTCCGGTCTTGAGGTACTGAATCATATCTTCACGATCTTTCATATTCTGTCGCCAGTCGGCTTTCTCTGTGGGAGTACCTTCGTCATAACTGGGTCCCAAAAGTTCAACATCTTTGCCGGAAAAATCTTTTTTCTTTTCTTTTGGATAATTAAACTCCCCGATTTTATCCTCCGTAGCTACCCAGGAATGCAGGATTTTTACCTGGGGAACTTCTTTGACTTTCTTTTTCGTTTTTTCTTGTACACCCGCCCCTTCCGAAACCACGGCAGGCTGGACCTCAGCCTTTTTAGCCTCCAAAAATGCGGAGAAAGCTTCCACCGCCTCGGATGAGACTGTTATCCCTCCTTCTCCTTCCTCGGAAACCTTGACCAGCGCAAGCACATGATCCGCGCCAACAATCAGAGGAGCATTCATGATTTTAGCAATGTCAATATCAAGCTTAATTCCCCGGGGCAGGTTGGCAACCGCAGCAACCCCACCAGGAACAGCTTTTGAAACTTCTTTAGAAACCGCAACTGAAGCAGGTCGGGCCTTTCCGGTCATATCAGCCACATAGTTTCTCACCGACTCAATCGCTTTCGGATGACGCATAACCAAAATGTCAGCCCCGGCAAGCAATAATGTTACCGCGGTCATGGCTTCGAGGGTGATCCCTCGGTTTGAGGCTTTTCCCATGAGGGGATCATCTGCAAGTCTAGCTTCTTTGGTTTTCCAGACTTCATCCGCCAAATTAGAAATCATCGGAAACTGTAATTTCTCATCTTGCTGGGTAAGCGCTGCCTGCCGGATCCGTTCCATAACCGAATAGCTGTATTCAATCCCGTATCCGATAGCTCCGGTAGTGGGATCAATGAGAATATTTTCCGGCGGCACGCCCAGATTTCCCAGTAAAATATTAAGCTGCTTCGCTAAGTTAATATCAATCGGAGAACTGGCGACCACCATATGGTTATAGGCAAGCGCTTGAGCGCCAATTTGTTTATGGTTTCCTTCTTGCACGGGTCCTAAGGCCACCTTTTTACCTGAGCATGCCATGGCAACCTTGCGAAGCACTTCCGCATCTTTCTCCACGTTGGTTGATCCCCAAACGATAAGGGGAATATCAATTGCTTCCAGCACTTGCTTTGCAGTCTCAGCAGCTTCATCAGCGCTTCGATTGAGCCCATTGGGATCAGTGCTCTTTAACCACAAGAAAATAATATCTGCCTTATAAACATCCTGGGCTTTTTTTGCCCACGCTACCGGATTTCCTAAAACATCTTTATAAGGCTCCAAACAGGCTTCCGACCATTCTTCCGGCGTAAAATCAGGAACCTGAATAGCGATCTTGGGTAAATGAGGTATCTCCCCTTCAAAGGCGTAAAAGGGATACGAATTTTCTCCCCCCACAATCACTTTCTTTCCGTTTTTTTCTAAGGTAATGGGACGAATGCTGCCGGTATAAGCCAGCGTCGGTATTTTAAATGCCATAATGCACCTCCCTAAGGATTTTTATTTTAAACCCGCGGCTATTTTAGCTGCTTTAACCGTATTCATCATTAACATGGTAATGGTCATAGGACCAACTCCTCCAGGAACCGGCGTAATCATGCTTGCCTTTTCCTTCACTCCCTCAAAATCAACATCACCACAGAGCAGGGCCTTACCAGATTCGGTCATGCCGATTCGGTTAACCCCCACATCAATAACCACTGCCCCCTCCTTAACCATATCCGCGGTGATTGCTTTTGCTTTGCCGGCGGCAACAATCAAGATATCCGCTCTTTTGGTATGAAATGCGGTATCTCGAGTAGCGGTATGACAGATGGTCACCGTGGCATTGGCGCCCTTCTGTTTTTGGAGAAGGATATTAGCGATCGGTTTACCCACAATGTTGCTTCGGCCGACCACCACGACCTCGGCCCCTTTCGTTTCAACCCCGGCGCGGATCAAAAGCTGCTGAATCCCTGCCGGCGTGCAGGGAAGGTAATCAGCTTCGCCAATCATAAGTTTTCCCACGTTTACCGGGTGAAAACCATCAACATCTTTTTTGGGATCGATTGCATAGAGCACTTTATTCTCGTCAATATGCTTGGGCAACGGCAGCTGCACTAAGATGCCGTGAATTTTCGGATCATGGTTATACGTATCAATCAATTTAAGAAGTTGATCTTCGGAAATGTCTTGAGGCTGGTTGTCTTGGATCGAATAGAATCCAAGGTCTTTTGAGGTCTTTTGTTTTGCGGTTACATAACTAATCGAGGCCGGGTTTTCCCCAACGAGAATAGTGACCAGACCGGGGACTACCCCGGTTTTCTCTTTCAGGGTTGCAACGTCTTTCTTTAATTCTTCCCGAATCTCTTTTGCAACTTCAGTTCCGCTTATGATTTTTGCTGCCATTATCCTACCCTCCTCTTTCTATAGTAATGCGTCTAAGATAGTTTTCATTCCTCTTACCGCGGGTGAAGATTCCGGTAAGTTATACGTTGGCTCCCCTTCACGGTCCCTTTGAGAAATATTGTCGTCATAAGGGATATAACCCGCAACGTCCAGGTGGAGCCGTTTGGCTTCTTCTTCTAAACGAGGATCACTATCCTTTTCAACCTTGCTGATAAGCACCACCTTCCGTGAAATAGCAAGTTTTAATTCTTCGATCAGGTCAAAAATTCTCCGCGCCGCTTGAAGCCCGCGAACACTATGGTCAGAAACAATAAAAAGAAGATCAATATCCTGAGTCGTTAAACGACTGAAGTGCTCCATTCCGGCTTCATTATCAATAATAATATATTGATAATTTTTGGTAAGGACCTCAATAAAATGTCGCGCAAGGGAATTCGCAACACAATAACACCCCGGCCCTTCCGGCCTCCCCATAACCAAAAGGTCAAACTTATCCGTTTCCACCAGGGTTTCCTCGGCTTTCATCTCGAACCAAATATTTTTGGTCATCCCCGAAGGAACGTCAGTCCGGATTTTTTCCCTGATTCCCCCGATTGTATGAGCAACAGAAACTCCTAAAACCTCATTGAGGTTAGCGTTGGCATCAGCGTCAACCGCTAAAATCGGAGACTTTCCCTTTCGAATAAGATAACCAATGATCAAACCTGCAATCGTTGTCTTCCCTGTTCCTCCTTTACCGGAAACCGCAATCTTGAAGCTCAAAGTAAACTAACCTTTTTCAATAATTGGCCAATCGATGATCCCTGCGAGAAAATTATACAGAAAACAAACCCACCTTAAAATAAACCCATCACCTTTCCGGTATGCACATCAACTTCGATTCTCCTGAAAGCAGGATTGGAGCTTGTTCCTGGCATAAGGCTGATGGTTCCGGCACAGGGACACAGAAATTTAGCGCCTGAATAAATCAAAACGTCCCGGATCGGAAGTGTCCAGCCTTTTGGAACGCCTTTCAGTGTAGGATCATGCGTAAGGCTCAAATGAGTCTTGACCATCATGGTTGAAAAGTCAGCGTATTTGGGATCGCTTTCAAGCATTTTGGCTTTTGTTTCTGCTTCAGGACTCCATGATACACCGTTTGCTCCGTATACTTCTTTTGCTATAAGGGCAACTCTGTCACGAAGCTTCATCTCGAGCGGATAAAGAAATTTGAATTTATTTTCTTCGTTACATGCATCAATTACAGCATCAGCAAGCTCAAGAGCACCTTCTCCGCCCTTTTCCCAATGTCTGGATTCGGCACACCGCGCGCCAGCCGCCTCAGCCGCTTTCTTAACAAGGGCCACCTCTGCATCCGTATCGGTATAGAACCTGTTTACACAAACAACCGGGTTTATGCCGGCTTTTCGGATTACACCTATCATGTGGACCATGTTCTCGACACCTTTTTCAACCAAGCCGAGATTTTCCTTGGTGTATGCTTCATCCAGTGCTTTTCCCGCAACAACCTTGGGTCCGCCACCATGCATCTTAAGCGCCCGGATAGTAGTAGTGAGTACTGACACATGGGGTTTGAGGCCGCTGTTTCGGCATTTTACGTTCCAGAATTTCTCAAATCCGATATCTGCCGCAAAACCACTCTCGGTAACATGATAATCAAACATCTTAAGACCAATGCGGTCTGCGATGATCGATGATTGCCCTACAGCTATGTTTGCAAATGGTCCGGCATGAATCATACAGGGTTGATATTCGGCTGTACTTAAAAGAGTGGGGTTAATAGTGTTTCGCATAAAAGCGGTCATGGCGCCGCCGACTTCCAAATCTCCGGTTGTAACGGGTTTACCGCTCTTGTCGAACGCAACAGTGATTTCATCAAGGCGTTTTCTTAAATCGGCAAGATCCTTTACTATGGAAAGGATAGCCATACATTCCGAACCGACGGCAATTCCAAACTTGGATTGCATTGTAAAACCATCTGTTCTTCCGCCAAGGCCGATAATGATATTTCTTAGCGCCTGTGCACAGAAATCAATTATCCATCCCATTTCAACCCGTGTTGGGTCTACATCAAGACGGCGCATCTTGGTAAGTCTTGCCAATTGCTCGTCATTATAATTTCTTTCATGCTGCATACGCGCTGTTAATGCAACCATGGCAAGATTGTGGGCGTTCATGATGTCATTGATATCGCCTGTCAGCCCTAAAGAAAACTCGGTCATGGGAATAATAAGCGCGTTTCCGCCGCCTGCTGCTGTTCCCTTGACATTCATGGTTGGTCCGCCTGAAGGTTGTCTCAAAGCTCCGCCAACATTTTTTCCACGCATACCAAGGCCTTCCATGAGGCCGACCGAGGTTGTGCTTTTCCCTTCACCAAGCGGTGTGGGGGTAATGGCAGTAACTTCGATATATTTGCCGTCATCTTCCTTCTCAAGGCGGTTCATTATTTTAAGAAAATCAAGCTTTGCGAGCCTGCCCATAGGAAGAATTTCATCGGGCATAAGGCCAAGTTTCTCTCTCCATTTTTCCGGCGTGGGCATATTTACTTCAGCAGCTTCTGATATTTGCCAATCGGCCATTTTCGTTGCATCATATGGCATAAGCTTCCCTCCTCTTAGGCTAATAGATTATTTTTATTAGGAGATTTAACCACTTGATTATTCCAGTTAAAATTTGTGATTATACTTATTAGTTAATCGTTAATTTGCTCGCCTTTATAAGCAAGGCAAAAATGTAACAAAATTTATTATCCTTAATCCTAACAGCACAAAATGTTTTATGATTTTTGTCACTACAGATAATGATTTTTGTCATTTTCAACAAAGCCGTGCCCTTAGGACCTTTTAGGAAACGTTGACGTCCTGGGCAAAGAGAACAATAATTAAATTTGAAAAGGGAAACAGAGGAGGTCTAATATGACAAGCCTTATTCTGCTTCCAATATAGGGAAAAATTCTTGTTCTGAACCCGGCGTTATTTGAATTTCTTCTCTCCAGTGTTTGAATCCTTGTTTGCGCACTTCCAAAATGTGGGTACCAGGTTTAATTTTCTTTTTGGTAAGAGGAGAGATTCCAATCATTTTATTATTCAGGTAGACTTCAGCTTCACTGGGCATTGATTTTATTTTAATACTCGCAAAATCTTCCGGGTTTTGCGGAATAGAAGGCGTTTCTCCACCGGCTGTATCTTCCCCTGGTTCTAATTCAAAAAAGATTCCTTTTTTAGCCCCTCTTATATATCCACATTCAATATCTTTTGTTTGAGTTTGGTATCCAGGACAAGAAATTGTGATCTTATAATCTTTTGTTTTGTCACAGTCTAATTTAATCTCAAGAGGAGTTACTCCTTTAGGAATCTCGTTTATAGCAACAAAGGCTGTGGGAGGTTCAGATCGAATAACAGTTTTCCCTCCAGAACATGCAGCAATTCCGATCAATAAAAGCCAAATCATGTGTTTAATCATTGTGTTTCTCTCCCTCTGTTTAATTTTCATCCGATCAACACAAATAGCTAACGATTTACTAACGAAATTATTAGTGCTTTTAAGGCGTTATCTGGATAATTCAAAAGCATTGCGTATCAACTCGATTCTTTTTTCCCCTGAATCAAACTCAATTGCAACAACATCAAACCTTGCGGCTCGGTCAAACAATCGATTTTTCTGAAGATAGAAAAAGGCTACTTTAGTCAACTGATTTCTTTTTTTTGCTGTAACACTGGTTTGAGGGCACCCATACTCAAGCGAAGAACGAGTTTTAACCTCAACAAAAACTAACGTATTCCCCTGAAGCGCAATGATATCAATCTCTCCGAACTTACACCGGAAGTTTTTTTCTAATATTTTATAGCGAAGTTTTTTAAGAAAACCAATAGCTAACTCTTCCCCTCTCTTTCCCAGCTCTATCCGAGAACCCATGGTGTTGCCCAATTCCTTTAGTTGATCGTAGCAAAAAAAAATTCATTATCAATTTCCACAGTTTCTGCCAGCAAACCCCGTTAGAAAGCTTTTACAAAGCCCCGCGTGAAAAAGTGTAAGAATCTTTAATGTTACCCCGGACATCTAACCGGGCAAACAAGGCTTTTCTAACGGGGCAAAAAAACAATTCCCGGTCATTCAGAACAACTCGGGGATCGGAATAACCCCCCTAAAGCTTTTCCGATGAAGAGAGCAAAAACCATACTGACGCAGAGCCTTAAGGTGTTCTTGGGTGCCGTATCCTTTGTTGTTTTTAAAATTATAATAAGGATAAATATGATGATATTTTTCCATTATTCGATCACGGATAATCTTGGCGATTACTGAGGCTGCGCCAATTAAAGGACTCATGAGGTCCCCTTGAATAATGGGTTTTTGAGGAATGATGTTGTTAATAGGGTGGGCGCCATCAATTAAGAGGTACTCCACTGGTTGGGGCAAATGATTCACGGCTAAGGCCATTGCTTTTAAGCTTGCTTGATGGATGTTTATACGGTCAATCTCCCTTTGATCCACAATCCCAAAACTAAAAGCAAGAGATCGGTCAAGAACCATTTCGAAAACTTTTTCCCGCGTACTCGGAGAGAGCCGTTTTGAATCTAAAGGTCCTTTTATCGAATGGTCAGCGGGAAGAATGACAGCAGCAGCAACCACCGGACCTGCTAAGGGGCCTCGCCCCACTTCATCAACGCCCGCTACATAGCGATAACCTTGAGCGTACAAGGCATTCTCAGGAGGGGAAGAATACACGGCAGGCAAAAGTTTTCCCATTCCTAAGGTTCCAAAGTTAGTAACGGGATCAATTAATTTATCGTTTCCTTTTTTCTTTAATCCGCGCGGCTTTCCCTTTAAGGTTGCGGATATAGTAAAGCCGAGACCGACGAACGCGTCCGCGTTGGACAACCTCAACCTTATCTATTATCGGTGAATTAAGGGGAAAAATCCGTTCCACCCCAACCCCATAAGAGACCTTGCGCGCGGTAAAACTCGCTCCCATCCCACCTTTCCGTTTCCTGATAACCAAGCCTTCAAAAACTTGGATCCGCTCTTTTTCTCCTTCCTTTACTTTCACATAGACACGAACCGTATCCCCACCTTTAAACTGGGGCAACCCCATTTTTATGTGTTCTCTTTCAATTATCTCCAACGCTTTCATATCGCTTTTCCTGTAAACTGGTTAACTCTTTTTTAATATCTTTTAATAACTCACGTTCCTCAGAAGAAAGTTTTTTGTTTTCTAACAAATCGGGTCGTCTCAACAAAGTCCTTTTTAGCGATTCCCGAAGTCTCCAGCGCGTTATTTCTTTATGATGTCCGGATATAAGCACATCGGGTACTGTGAAGCCCCTGAAATCCCTTGGCCGCGTGTAGTGGGGATATTCAAGCAGACCAGCGGAAAAACTGTCACTTCGACTGGATTCCTCTTTTCCCAATACCCCGGGGATAAAACGGCTCACCGCTTCAATAATTACCAAAGCCGCTGCTTCCCCACCATTAAGAATAAAATCTCCTAATGAAAATTCTTGATCAACAAAATGCCTTATCCTTTCATCAACCCCTTCATATCTACCGCAGATAAGGATGATTTGGGGAAAATTAATTAAATCTTCAGCAACTTTTTGGGTAAAAATCTTCCCTTGCGGGGTTAACAAAATAGAGTGAGATCCTCTCTGACAATCTTTGGTTTTTTCAAGCGCCTCCACCACCGGCTCAGGTTTTAAAACCATGCCCGCCCCCCCCCCAAAGGGGGAATCATCCGTGATGTGGTGTTTATCCTTGGCAAAATCACGGATACTGTGAACTCTAACCTGAATTAAACCTTTTTCCTGTGCCTTGCCTAAAATACTTTCTTTTAAAGGAGATGTAAAAAAATCAGGAAATAGGGTTAAAATATCAAAGGTAGTCATGATGTTAGGATTCCCTCTCGTGAGCCTTTCCTTTCTTCCCTATCCCCTTATTCTCCAGCCTGAAACAACCCCTTCTGCTGATCTACTCCACGATTTCCAGTACTACTCGTTTGTTAATTTTAGCTGAGGAAGCTGCCAAAATAGTTCTTAACGCTCTGGCAGTCCGGCCTTGTTTTCCAATAATTTTCCCCAAATCTTCTTTAGCAACTTTAAGTTCAAGAACTGATGTCCTTTCACCTTCAACCTCAGTTACCTCAACTTGATCAGGTTTATCAACCAGTGCTTCAGAAATAAATTTTATCAACTCTTTCATCACTCTATCCTCCACCCAAACAAAAACTAAAGATTCATATCTCTTCCCAATAAACTATGCCGCCTGATTTTTCTTTATTTTTTGCCAAATTCCCTCTTTTTTTAACAAAGAAAGCACTGTCTCTGTCGGTTGTGCGCCCTTTTTAATCCAGGAAATAATTCTCTCTGATTTTAGATTAACCAGAATAGGGTTGCTTCGGGGAGAATAAAACCCCAAAATTTCCAAAAACCGACCATCCCTTGGTGACCTTGAGTCAGTTGCAATAATACGATAAAAGGGTTTCTTGTTAGTTCCAAAACGCGTAAGTCGAATTTTTACCATGCGTTCACATCACCTCCTTTTTGATTTCCAAAAATACAATTAGTTACCGGGCATTAGAGGCCAGGAATCATTCCTTTAGGAAGATCTTTCATCCCAAAGTTTTTAAACTTTTTAATCATTTTACTCGCCATAATATATTTTTTCAAGAGTTGATTTACATCTTTAACTTCTGTCCCGCTCCCCCGGGCAATCCGTCGCCTTCGACTCGCATCAATAATATGGTGTTTTCTTCTCTCTTCTTTGGTCATAGAATTAATAATAGCTTCAATTTTTACCAGTTCCTTTTGGTCAACATTTACTCCCTTTAAAGCCTTTGGACTAAAGCCAGGAATCATACCGAGAAGTTGTTCTAATGAACCCATTTTTTTTATTTGTTGAAGTTGCTCCAAAAAATCTTCCAGGGTAAAAACTCCTTTATGGAGTTTTTTTTCCATTTCCCTGGTCTTCCGTTCATCTAACGCGGATTCAGCTTTCTCGATCAAAGAAAGCACATCCCCCATCCCCAGGATTCGAGAAGCCATCCGATCAGGATAAAAAACTTCCAGATCCTCCATCTTCTCTCCCATCCCAACAAATTTGATCGGCTTTTTGGTCACTGTCTTAATGGATAGGGCCGCTCCTCCCCGGGCATCACCATCCATTTTGGTCAAAATCACACCCGTAAGATCCAAAAATTCATCAAATTTGAGCGCCACATTGACCGCTTCTTGACCGGTCATAGCATCAGCCAGCAAAAGAATCTCTTGAGGTTTAATCGAGAGTTTGATTTCTTGGAGTTCATTCATTAAAGGTTCATCAATATGCCACCTTCCCGCAGTATCAATCAAAAGAGTATCACAGTTGCTCTCGCGAGCTTTATCGAGCGCTTTTTTACATATTTCTATTGGTTTTTCTCCCTTCTGCGGGAGGTAAACCGGGAGCTTTAGTGATTCTCCTATCTGTCGGAGCTGTTCAATCGCTGCCGGCCGGTAAATGTCAACCGGGACTAAAAACGGGCGCCGGTTTTTCTGAAAAAGAAGTCGCGATAACTTTCCAACCGTCGTAGTTTTCCCTGATCCCTGAAGTCCAACAAACATTAAAGAAACGGGTATTGGTCCGGTTAAATTTAAATCTGTCTTTTCCCCACCAAGAAGTTGAATCAACTCCTGGTGGACAATTTTTATTACTTGTTGGGCCGGCGTGAAGCTTTCAAGCACTTCCTGCCCGACCACTCTTTTCCGCAAAATCTCAATAAAGTCTTTTACTACTCGAAAATTGACATCTGCTTCCAATAAAGCTAGCCGGATTTCCCTCAAAACTTCCTTGATGTTCTCTTCAGAGAGTTTTCCATGCCCTTTGAGTTTTTTAAAAACAAGACCAAGTTTTTCGCTAAGATTATCGAACATAGTGAAATAAAATTAAATTTAAAATTCGGGATATCGTGTTTAAAAATTTTTTATTAAAATAATTTTTTTGCATTTTGTCAAGAAAAATCAACCGATTTCAATTTTCTCTTTGCCCTTAATTCGTTTCTTCTTACAAACTTTTCTTCCCCTTTTTCCGAGACTGTGTCGTAAGTTATTTTTATGTCATTTCGAAGCGAAGCGAGTGCGCGACAGTTTATTATCCCTCGCGAAGCGAGAAATCCTGGTTTCAATAAATTCAGTATGTTAAGATTCCTCACATAGGTTCGGAATGACATTTTTTTCAATTAAGACACAGTCTCTTACTCTTGAGGCAAAAAAAG
>DATEXU010000080.1:0-8900 GCA_035256645.1 Thermodesulfobacteriota bacterium
TGGAAAGGAAGCAATTGCAGTATTTATCTTGATACATCCGGAGAACCTTTGGCGCGACGCAGCTATCGCAAAATTCCCTTTAAGGCCCCCATGCAGGAGACGCTCGCGGCGGCCGTTATCCTGTCAACCGGCTGGAGAGGCCAGGGGAATTTTCTGAACCCGATGTGCGGAAGCGGTACGCTGGGGATCGAGGCGGCCCTGATCGGATTGGACAAGGCGCCCGGTTTGCTCAGGACTAATTTTGCCTTTATGCATCTGCGGGATTTTCAACGCGCCGAATGGAACGCTTTGAGGGAGGAGGCGAGAAAAAAGAGCAGAAAGGGGCTCGATGGGAAAATGATCCTGACGGATCTCGATTCTAAAGCCGTTCGAGCAGCACAACAAAATGCCCGCACAGCAGGCGTCGACCACCTGATGACGTTCGGGGTCTGCGACTACTCGGAAACGCCGGTACCGGCGGACGGCGGCATTATCGTCATTAATCCCGAATATGGTGAACGACTCGGCGTGGTCAAGGAGCTGGAAACCGTTTACGAAGGGATGGGAAATTTTTTTAAACGGCGCTGCAACGGCTACACGGGTTATATTTTTACCGGAAACCCCGATCTCGCCAAAAAAGTAGGGCTAAAAACCAGCCGCCGCCTGATCTTCTTCAACAGCCGGATCGAATGCCGGCTGCTTGAATACAAACTTTATGAGGGAAGCAGGAAGGTTTCCCAAGATCAAAACAAAGACGATCAATGAGCGTCTTTGTTTTGATCTTTTCTCGCCGGGGGATTAAGAAGATAGAAATTATTACCTCAATCCAGCGATTAGAATGTCATGCTGAACTTGTTTCAGCATCTCATGAGACCCTGAAACGAGTTCAGGGTGACAACAAAACTGGCATTGTAATTGCCTCTTACGCAATTATCGCTGGATTAAGGTTATTACATTAAATCGTGTTCAGGAGAGCCACATGGAGAATCATTTTAAAGCAGATCGTTTTTTGTCAATGTTTAGAAAATTTCCTATTTCAAAAAAAGAGGTAATGGGGTTATTGCTTTTATCCCTGATTATTTTAGCGTTAATAATATTTTCACGAAATAATTATCGGGACTGCGATTCATTAGGGTGTGTGTTAACCTCTCAGGCGATAGTGAGTCACGGAACAATCAAACTCGATGCGTATCGCGATATGTTAAAACAACATGAGGCGGTTTATGGTTCTCGAATTATGACAAAAAACAATCATCTCTTCTACAATTACCCATTAGGAACTTGTATCTACTCTGTACCGTTCGTGTGGTTGGCAAATTGCATCGGTCGAGATATGTCAACCATTGTTAATAATGTTCCGATTGATGACATGAGAGTACAAAAAGTTTTATCCGCACTCATCGTGACCGTGTGTTTTGTTTTAGTGTATGGACTCTGCCGGTGTTTTTTAGCTCCTTTGTCCAGCGCTCTGCTCACGCTCGTTTTTGTTCTGGGGAGCCCGCTTATCAGCACAATGGGAACAGCGCTCTGGAGTCTTGATCTGGAAGTTATGTTCATCCTTTTGTGTTTGCTTATGATCGTGCATGATGACCGTAAAATATTCACGTTGAATCCTTATGTATTATCGTTTTTTCTGTTCTCTGCCTATCTTTGTCGTCCTACTGCCGCGATTTTCGTTGTCCTGGTCGCACTCTATGTTTTGTTATTCAAATCCCGTTCAGCATTTATCAAACTGAGCGCAAGTTGTTTTTTATTTTTTATCGTCTTTGTAATATTTTCTTTACATGAATATAAAACAATCTTGCCCCCGTATTACCTTCAGCGGTTCAGCCAGATAGAAACGTTTTGGACAGGTCTTTACGGAATTTTGCTGAGTCCGGCGAGAGGATTAATAATATATAGCCCTTATCTGCTTTTTACATTTTTCGGGTTGTGCTGTTTTTTTAAAGAATTTTTTCGGTCGCGTTTGATGTGGTTTGCAATCCTGTGGTTTTTCTTTCATCTGGTTATGATCGCGCAATATCCCATATGGTGGGGGGGACATAGTTTTGGTCCCCGATTATTAACCGATGTTTTTCCCGCCTGTATCCTTATAACGATTTTAGTTTGGAGCCATGCTTCTAAAACTTTATCTCACAGACCACGTAACGTTCTCATAACGATCTTTTTGTTTTTTTCACTCATCAGTATTTTTATAAATACCTATCAAGGGCTATACAATCCGGCAACAGGTCAATGGAATAGCGCAACAAGTATTTACAAGTCTTCTGATTATTTATTTGATTGGAAGTATCCTCAATTTATGGTAACTCCTAAGCTTCTTAAAGAACTGGAATTATATTACCACGCAAAAACTGAACATAACGAGATTCATAAAACGGTGAGGGAGCCTGCTACGGCTAACAATTAAGGGATTGTGTCAAAGATTTTTTGTGATAAAGTGAGATTGGACAAGATGAAGATAAATCTGAAATCATTGCGAATTGTTGGATTCCTCATTGTTATTCTTTTCGTGCCTATCCTTATACTCATAAAACACTATGCTCCGCAGAGCGGTTTTCTTGGGTTGATTTATTTCGGGCAGGAGTTTAAAGCCTCCAGAATGGAGGAAATTAATAACATCAATCCACCTACCACCAATAATGCGGGGTACGATGGGCAGTTCTATGCTCAAATAGCTATGGATCCATTATTGACTCGCAGAGATCTCAAAGGTGCATTGGACAATCCCCTCTACCGTTCGAGACGCATAGGGCTTTCCTTGCTGGCTTACTGCCTGGGTCTGGGAAAACCCGCCTGGATACTTCAGGCCTATGCCCTGCTGAATGTTGTTTTTTGGCTTCTGCTGCTGGCCGCGCTCGGACGCTTTATCGGCTTTCAGCGGCCCAGGGATGTGCTTTTGGTTATCGCCATGCTCTGGTCGACCGGCACGCTGACATCAATTGAACGCGCTCTCACTGATTTCCCCGCGGCCGTGCTGGGGGTTTTGGCAGTCTTTTTCAATCATCAATGGATCACCTCCGCCTTTCTTCTGGGTGGTGCGGCTTTGTTTAAGGAGACCTCTGCCCTGAGCTTTGCCGTAGCACTCTGGATTGATAAGGGAAAACGTTTAGACATTAAGCGTAATATTGTGTCTGTTTTGATCATGGGCCTTCCCATCACGCTGTGGTTTATATATGTTCAGGTCACCATGACCGCTGGTAATAATACCGGAATCAATACCTTCGCATTTCCGTTTGCATCGCTTGTTCATAAACTCTGGAAAGCATCTTATGACTTCGCGGGAGTTTTTCTCCAAGGCCCGGATCACCAACAAACTTATTTTGCGTCCGAACTACTTGCCCCGCTGTCTCTGGTAGTTCAGGCGATGTATCTGTTTGTCAAACCGCGCTTTGACGATGAAGCATGGAGATTAGGGATCGGATTTGTGTTGCTTCTCTGTCTGCTTGGTAGCAGTACATGGGTGGAGCAAAATGGGTATTGCCGTATTCTCTTGCCACTAACATTTTCCTTTAATCTTTTACTTCATAAACATGAACAGGGGACGAGGTTCGCGGCATGGTATGTGGCTGGCAATGTGGGTATGGGTTGGAAATGTTTTGAGTACCTTAAAGCGTTGGTGTGATTGCAGTGCTTAACCGGAAATGAATAGAGAGACAGTGTTTTCTGAGTTGACTAAAATTTCTCGCCTTTTTTTGTTTTCTGCCTACCAATAAAGATAAAGGGTCTTTTAATCACGTGGGTTTATTTGAACTCCCCCTAACCCCCCTCTGGGGGGAATAAGAATTACCGGAAGCCTTCACAGAAGGCATGGATGTTTATCCCCAGGTCTTCGTAACAGTATCCTCCCTCCAACAAGGCATATCTTCTCTTGTAGCAATGCTTTTTTGAAAAATCTTTCATCATTTTTCCGATCTCGCGATAAGCTGAGGTGGAGAGCTTATGTCCCCAGTCCTTTATGTATTCGTCAAAACCCGCTGAGGCGGTAATGATATCACAATCGCCGGCTTTGTTTAAGGCAAGGGAGATTTCCTCAAGGTAGTCTTCTTCATCATGGCTCACGGGATTGAGGATAACAAACCCTTCCTTTCTGCCAAGGATGTTGATATTGCCGTCACCGGTGTGCAGGTCAAAATCGAGAATAAAGACAGATTTGATTTTTTCTTCTGCCTCGAGTTTCAAAAGCGATATTGCCATATTGTTGAAAAAGCAAAACCCCCAACAACTATCACGCGAAGCATGGTGCCCGGGCGGCCGGATGCAGGCAAAGGAAGGTTCTCCCCCATAGGACATCTCAGCCGCCTTGATTGCTCCGCCCGCAGCAAGAAGGGCCATATCGTAAATTATTGATTCTTCCTTGATACGTTCGATATGCCGAGCCGAGTGCGCCCGCAGGATATCCTTAGGTTCGGCTGCCACGGGGGCAATAAATTTATAAAGGGGATATTCCCTAAGCTCACGCATGATTGGCTCCATTCTTCCCGGAGCTGCTGCCGGATCAGAATCATAGGTTTCGTGAAATTTTTCGTGGAAGATAATATTCATGCGACCCTCCCTTTATTTCCCGTGATTTTAAAACACCCTTTTATTGTTCAATCGTTTGTGTGGTGGCCAGCGGTTTTTCAGAGAGAAAAAACCGGCACCATTTTATGACGGAGTCAATCACGATAATCAGGGCCAGGCAAATCATCATTGCCACCAAAAACACATCCAGCTTAAGGGAAAAGAAAAAATCTAAAAAAGATGAGGGAAAGGGGATAAAATATTTTTTCAGGAGCATAAACGCGGCAGTAAACGTGGTTGTGGCTACAAACAGCAGGGGCACTAAGGTGATCCAGACATACTTGGCTTTACCCATTTTAATGATTATGGTGGTGCCGATACAGAGGGCAAGCATTCCTAATAGCTGGTTGGCAGTTCCAAAAATAGGCCAGATAGAAGATATCGAGCCGGTCAGGATAAGATACCCCCAGGCAATGACCACGACAAAGCTGGCGGCGATGTTGCTGGTCATCGAGCTTAAGTTTCCAAAAGGTTTATAGATAGAGCCGCCCAGCTCCTGTACCATATAGCGGGCAACTCTGGTGCCGGCATCAATCGTGGTAAGGATAAAAAGCGCTTCAAACATCAAAGCAAACTGGTACCAGTAAGCCATAAGATTTTTCAGAAAGGGTATTGAGGAAAAGATAAAGGCCATGCCCACCGCCAAGGATACTGCTCCTCCTGGTCTTCCCTCTAACGTTATCCCGATCATAGAGGAAAGCTCCTTGATCTTAGCCACCGGAAATCCGAGGGCGGCAAGCTCAGTAAAACTGAGTTTAGAGTTAATGGCAAAGTAGTCGCCTGGGATGAGAACAGTAGCAGCGATTAAGGCAATAACGGCAACGAATCCTTCGGTAAGCATGGCGCCATATCCGATTGCTCGCGCATAGCTTTCCTTTTCGATCATCTTGGGAGTTGTGCCCGAAGCAATGAGCGAGTGAAATCCGGAGAGAGCGCCGCAGGCAATAGTGATAAACACGAACGGGAAAATGGCTCCGGGGATGATTGGCCCACCGCCATGGATGAACTTGGTTAGCGGCGGCATACGCAGCTGAGGATGCACCATTACAACTCCTATTGCTAACAGAACGATAACCCCGATTTTCATAAACGAAGAAAGGTAATCCCGTGGCGTTAAAAGCATCCAGACCGGAAGAACTGAAGCGACGAAGCCATAGACGGCAAGAAGGAACGTCAGAGCATTTTTGTCGAAATCAAACATAAAGGCGATGGATGAGGAAGGGATCGCTCTGCCAAATATTACGGTGAGGATAAGCAGGATAATCCCTATCAGGGAGACCTCAGCGACTTTATGCGGCCGGATGGACTTCATGTAGATTCCCATGAAGAGGGCAATGGGGATGGTCATGGCAATAATAAAGGTGCCCCACGGGTTTCGGAAAAGAGCGTTGATGACTGCGAGGCCTAATCCGGCCATGGCAATGATCAAAATAAAGAGGATAGCGAGTAAGGCGGCCCCACCGGTCAAGGGGCCAACTTCCTCTTTGGCAATCTGGGTAAGGGATTTGCCGTCTCTCCTGATTGAGGCAACGAGAATGACAAAATCATGCACTCCGCCAGCCAGAACTGCTCCGATAAGTATCCAGAGAAATCCCGGAAGATAGCCAAACTGGGCGGCCAGAACCGGTCCGATGAGGGGGCCGGCGCCGGCGATAGCCGCGAAATGATGCCCGAAAAGAACCCACTTGTTGGTGGGATAAAAGTTTTTTCCGTCATTTAAACGGAAGGCCGGGGTTATCCTCCGGTCATCGAGCGCTAAAACCTTGGCTGCCAGAAAAGCTCCGTAAAACCGATAGGCAAGGCTAAAAAAACATCCGGCTGCGACTACCAGCCAGAGGGCATTGATATGCTCTTGGGGATTAAAAATCCCGGTTACCATGGCAAAAGCAATAGCAAAAAGAACCGCGACAGAGGTCCACATAATAGATGATATTATTTTCATAAGCGGTCTCCAACACAGGATAATGGACAACAAGAAAGTGTTTTCAGGTAAGGTAAAGTCTAAGTGATTGAAGATGAAATTGCAAGTATCCTTAAGGATACGAGGCTATCTTGTTAATTTTTTATAACCATTTGAAATCTAATGTATTTTAAGAAGAAGGTTTCAGCTATTTTGTTTTGACAGGCTCAAATTACTGGGTTAATATTAACCTCTTAAAAAAGATGCAGGGTATTTTTTTCTCCTCTTGGAGCGAACATTCCTGGTGTAGGGGGTAAGTGGAAAATAAAGCCAAGGCAAAAAAAAATATAACCATTGTCTCCGGTTTGCCCCGCTCGGGCACCTCGATGATGATGCAGATGCTTATGGCAGGGGGGATGGACATTGTAACCGATGAAATAAGGAAGGCGGATGAGGACAATCCGAGGGGTTACCTGGAATGGGAGCGGGTAAAAAAGCTTAAAGAAGATAAATCCTGGCTTAATGAGTGCTCTGGAAAAGCGGTTAAAGTAATATCCATGCTGCTCTTTGACCTGCCTTCTAACCCTCATTATAAAATAATTTTTATGCAGAGAGCAATCGAAGAAGTGCTCGCCTCCCAAAGGATTATGCTGGAAAGGCAGGGGGAAATAAAGGATGGGATTAGTGATGAACACATGGCAGAAAAGTTTGAAAAACATCTCAAACAGGTCGAGGATTGGATAGCTCACCAAAGTAACATAGAGGTGCTCTATGTAAAATATAATGAAGTAATTGCGGATCCGCTGCGCTATTCAAAAGTAGTAAATAATTTTTTAGGGGAAGATCTTAATACAAAAACTATGGCAGAGGCGGTTGAGGAAACACTTTACCGGCAGAGAAAAAACTAAACATTAAGGAGATAATGGATATGACCGAACAAAAGGCAACCAACATTCAGTGGCATCACGGGGCTATTATCCGGGCCGACCGAGAACGTCTTAACGGCCATCTAAGCTTTACGATGTGGTTTACCGGACTCCCTTCATCGGGCAAATCAACGCTCGCCGTAGCGCTTGAAGAAGTTTTATTTGAACGAGGTTTTCATACCTATATTCTCGACGGGGATAATATTCGCCATGGTCTAAATAAAAATCTGGGTTTTTCCCCTGAAGAGCGGACAGAAAATATTCGGAGGATCGGTGAAGTGTCAAAGCTTTTTCGCGACGCAGGCGTCATCACTATGACGGCCTTTATTTCGCCGTATCGCCACGATCGGCAGGTAGCCAGAGAATTGTCGAATGATAAATCATTTATTGAGGCCTTCGTGGATTGTCCGATTGATGTCTGCGAGCAACGTGACCCCAAGGGGGCATATAAAAAAGCACGGGAAGGCATTATTAAAGACTTTACCGGTGTCAGCGCGCCTTACGAAGCGCCCGAAAATCCTGAGATTCATTTACACACAGATGAAATGTCACTCAAAGAGTGTGTTCAGGTAATAATAGATTACCTCATCAAAAATAAATTTATTCCTGAATAAAAGCACGTTGGTTCGGCAGGATATAACTCCGGGTTCGGTGCTCATTTATTATTAAGACTCCGCTTTTCGCTTCGTTTGTTTAGAAATAAGCAGTTGATCCACTTGTCTTTGGACCTGTTCTAATTTTTCTTGGGACCACGGTCTTTCATGCTTTAATTTTGAGTCTAAAGTGTTCTCCGGGCTGAACTGTTGAAGCACTAATACCACGTCGCCTTCATTTGCATATCTTTGTTGTCTCCTCGTCATACTCCTCGACGTACTAAAACGTACGCCTGCGTCGATTCCTCGTCGTCGCCTCGATCTGCTTTTGAATGCAACGTGGTATGAGGTAGTGACAGGATATAATTCTTCCGCAACGCGATAAATATCTTCTTCGGTTAACATTTTTGGAACCACGGTGATACGAAAGATTTTTTCGATCGAGCTTTTTCGGATCAGGTCAATGCTTTTTTTGATTGCTTTCAGATCAACAGGTACTCCGGTTAATCGAGCATAAGAAATCTCTTCCAACGGCGCTTTAACATCCATGGCGATGGCATCTACTAAATTTTCTTTCAAAAGGGTCTCGATCATCTGGGGATTACTCCCATTAGTATCGAGTTTCACCAAAAGATTTCTCTTTTTGAATATCCGGATAAAATCAGGAAGGGTTTTCTGAAGCGTTGGTTCGCCGCCGGTGATACAGACTCCGTCAATCCAGTCTTTAAGTTCTTCTATCCGTTGAAGCACGTCTGGTAACGGCCAGGTTTTTAAACGCTGGGGATTAAGAACTAAGTCAGCGTTTTGGCAAAAGGGACAACGAAAGTTGCAGGAGGGAAGAAAAATCACTGAGGCGATTTTGCCGGGCCAATCTAAAAAAGACGTGTCTAAAAAACCTTTGATGGGGATACTGTTTTCAAGACGTGCCATAGCAATGGG
>DATEXU010000081.1:0-5306 GCA_035256645.1 Thermodesulfobacteriota bacterium
CCAGCGCTTTGCCTGCGGCTTCCTTCAGATTCCACCTTGCGATGAACACCCTTGCCGTCCGGCTAACTGTTCCCCCTGCCGGGCCAGTGGGGGACTTCCACCCCCAAGTGATTGTGCCATGCCGGGCACACAAATAAAAAAGGCGACATATCAAATACGTCGCCTTTTTTTGTTGTCTCGCTTTTCTCAGTTAAGCCAATATAGTTACATTCTCAGCCTGGGGGCCTTTCGCGCCCTCGGTAACCGTAAGCTCCACTCGTTGGCCTTCTTCCAAGTTACGGAAGCCACCGCCTGAAATGGCGCTATAGTGCACGAAAACATCGGATCCTTGCTCACGCTGGATAAAACCAAATCCTTTGGAGCCATTAAACCACTTCACTGTGCCAGTTTCTCGCTCTGCCATATTACTTCACCACCTTTCATTTTTTTATTTCGTTGTAGCAGAGCGTTCTAAACCAGCCTGGGAATTACTTCTGTACTAAATATTAAACCACTCTCAACAACTGATATGCAGAAATATTCTACGTTACTTAATAAGTACACCCGGGATAATAGTATGTCAAGAGAAAACCGTAGAAGGAAAAAGGATCGGTTCTTGGGTTATCTGCGTTTATCATGGAAAAAGGGACATAAGCCCATAAGTTACAGCTACTTCAACAAAAGAGCAACTCACATAAAAACATACCGTATCGGAATAAACACAAAAAATAATTCACGTTCTGCGCAAAATAAAGGGTTTTTGGTCAAAAAATACTACTTTTACCCCATAGTCTCCTTTTTTGAAATACGATATTAATAGCCTTCAGAAAAATACCGGGGGATTGAATAACCGTACCCACCCTGCCTGTCCCCGGAAGAGAGATTTTACTAAAATTTAGTTTATTCTATGGAAAGCACGATTAATCGCCGGGGGTTTTTAAAACTAACCGTCTTAGGTGCGGCAACCGTATTGCAGGGCTGCCATACCCTACTCAAGAAACCGCAAACAAAGGAGGTATCAACCATGGGATATAGTGCAAAAGATTACTCAAGGCTCATCGGCATGGAGGGTTTTAGCGAGACGCTTCTCAAAAACCACTTCACTCTTTATCAAGGTTACGTTACCAACACCAACAAGCTCTTGGACACCGTTGGTCAGTTGCTCAAAGACGGAAAAACCGGAACACCAGAGTACGCTGAGCTAAAAAGAAGGCTGGGGTGGGAATTCAACGGCATGCGCCTCCACGAATACTACTTTGAAAATATCGGGGGGAAGATTTCTCCTGAGAAAAGTAAGCGACTCAGCAAAGAGCTTGCCGATAATTTCGGAAGCTACGAAGCCTGGGAAAAGGACTTTAAAGCCACCGGAATGATGCGGGGTATAGGCTGGGTGGTGCTCTATCAGGACCCGATAGCCAATAAACTCATTAACTTTTGGATCAATGAGCATGATGTTTCCCATCCTGCCGGCTGCACTCCCCTGCTCATCATGGATGTATTTGAGCATGCCTTTATGCTTGATTATGGTCTTAAACGGGCTGACTATATTGATGCATTCTTTAAAAATATCGATTGGGCACAGGTGGAGGCCAGGATAAAATAAGCAGTGAACGATACGGGAAATTTTCCAAATTTTTATTTGCTAATAACGGAAAATATCCCTTACAGCCTTTGGGGTCGTGGTCTTCCGGGAATAAGAATTCCCTGCCCCATTTGTCCCTTGTTATTACGTTTCCTTTGAGGAAGGCTTAAGGCGCGCGGCGAGCTTCGAAGTTGGCGTCTCCACAAACACATGCAGCACATGAGCAGCGCCGATACTTGCCGCCAGAGCCAGCGCCAGCCAGAGCACTGCCGCGTGAGGGTTGTTGCCGGTGATACGATAGCCGACATTGGTGACAAGCCAACCGGAAGGATAATGGATAAGAAAGAGACTGTAAGAAATGCGGCCCAGATACTTCAATGGCCGAACCGAAAGCCACTCGTGGATTCCCCGGGATCGCCCCGCCCAATAGAGCGTTATGCCGGCGATAACGGCAATCACGACTTTGATTCGAAAGTAAAACACCACACCAGCCAACAGTATCGCCGCGTACGCCCAGAAGGCTGCCGCGGGAATCCGCCGCTCCAGAGTCCACCAGGCGAGCGCGCCGAAAACCGGCATGTGAAAAAAATAGATGATCCACTTTTCCATGCTGCTTTCGAGGTTAAACACGAACAGCGCCAAAAAGGCCGGCGGCAGAAAAAACGCTAAGAGCACAATCCATTCGCCTCGCGCTCCCGGCGACCAGTTACGAGAAACACGGTCTGCCGCGCCGAATAGCAGGATGAATGCCAGACCCCATTGAAGAGCAATGCCGACAAACCAGAGACCGGCAGAGATGTTCTGATATCCCGCAATGTCCTGCAGGAAGGTCAGTTGCGACAGGAGTTGCAACCACGTGACGCGCCCGGAAAGCGATAGGTCGCCGGACAGACTGACGACAAAATAGTTAAGGCTCGCCACCAGCAACACGACAACCCAGTAAGGGCCTCCCAGCCGAACGATCCGGCGCAGGCAAAAGTTTCCTAAAGAAGCCTGACGTATCTTTGTGTTCCGCAGTGTGTAGGCAGTAACAAAACCGGCGATCACAAGGAATACCTGGAGACCTATCCACGAGTGTCGTAGCAGGTAATCAAAAAAATCGGGAAGGATCACTTCCGCTGACTCACGAAGTGGGCTGTAGCGATAGATATGGTAGCAGGCAATACCCAGGGCCGACAAACCACGAAGGGAATCAATAAATCCGAAATGTTCTTGCCCCCGGGGACGCTCTGACGAAAATAAGGAAGTGGTGCGGGAAACGCTCACGTGTGACTTTATGGTTTTATAGTTTACCCCGTTAAAAAGTCCCCGCTTGCCCTGTTAAATATCAAATATCTAACGAGGTGAATGCTCCGTGTGAAAGCCTTCTAACGGGGTTTACTTACCCCGGGCTTACGAATGAGAAGACGCCTTTCGTACCTCAGAGAAACAAAGGCGAAATGTGCATCTCCTCTTTGCGAGCCGGGACAGGAAATTTTTAGCACATTCACCCTGATGCGTAAAGTGTTTTTTAAAAATGATGATTTTGAGCACTGTTCCTCACATTTCTCCTTCTCTTCTTTAAAACCCCTCCTAAAAAAATCTCTTGACGGGTTGTTTTTGGTTGTTTATAGTCATTAACTTTTTTTATGAAAAAAAGCGGGCGTTTGGCAGGGTAAGATTTTTTTATTAGGGCATGCTTTTAACGTTTCATACCACGTTGCATTCAAAAGCAGATCGAGGCAACGACGAGGAATCGACGTCGAGGAGTATGCCGAGGAGACAACAAAAATATGCACATGAAGGCGACTTGGTATCAAAATGACAAAAAAGATCGAAAAAATGTGGCAAATTTCTTTTAAAGAAGCTTTTATATAAAAATTTCATTCAGGAGAGATAACAGCACCATGAAACTTGGTTTGATTGGTTTTCCCCAGGTGGGGAAACGGACCCTCTTTATGCTTTTGACCGGACAAAACGTCAATGGAGACAAAGGGAGGGAAGAAATAATCGGACTGGCAAAGGTCAGAGACGTCCGGTTTGACCGGCTTGTCCGTCTCTATGCTCCGCGGAAAGAAACCCCGGCGCACATGGAATTTGTCCTCCTGCCCGACCTTGACAACCTGGGGAGCCGCAATGCTTCCATTCTCCAGTCGTTAGCCAACGTGGATGTTATCTGCCATCTGGTCCGTGCTTTTCAGGACGAAACGGTTTTTCACGTGCAGGGGAGCATTAATCCCGCGCGGGATTTTCTTTTTTTTATTGGAGAGCTTCAGCTCAATGACCTGATTTTTATCGAAAAGCGCCTTGAGCGGATTAAAAAAGAGTACCCAAGGCTAAAGGAAAAGAAAAAGGCTGATGTTGAAACCGACCTCCTTCTCCGCATGAGAAGTCACCTGGAAGGGAACCGCTTTTTGAGGAGCTTTCCCTTGACTGAGGAGGAAAAGAAACTGATCGCCGGTTATCCTCTCCTGACCCGCAAGGCTTTGATTCTGGTGCTCAACGTGGGTGAAGAAGACCTGAAACATCCGAAACACATCAGCGCCCTGACCAAAGATTTTGTGCCGGAGGACTTCCGCTGGATCGCGGTCTCCGCGAAAATCGAACAAGAGATTTCTCTTCTTGAAGGGGAAGAGCGCGCGGAGTTTTTACGGGAACTTGATATTGATCAACCGGCCCTCGATCAGCTCACCCTGCTGTGTTTTCAAACTCTGGGATTGATCTCCTTCTTCACAGTCGGGTCCGACGAAGTGCGGGCCTGGACCATACCCCAGGGCTCTTTAGCTCCTTACGCGGGCGGGGCCATTCACTCGGATATCCAGCGGGGATTTATCAGAGCCGAGATCATGAAATACGATGACTTGTTTAAGCTGGGAAGCGAGCAAAAAATCAAAGAAGCGGGCAAATTCATGCAAAAAGGAAAAGAGTATATGGTGGAAGACGGAGATATCATCAATTTTCTGTTTAACGTCTAAACAATAAGGTATGTCCCCCGTGTTCGTTGCGAACGAAAACTTATAATTTTATGGATGTCCGCGTGCATGCTGTTGTTGGACGGGTTATTTACGATATTTTTTAATTATCTCCCCTCTCCTGAAACAATCAAGAGAATGGTCATTTACCATACCCGTAGCCTGCATATGCGCATAACATATGGTAGAACCCAAAAATTTAAAACCTCTCTTCTTCAAGTCTTTGCTTAACGCATCCGACTCTTTGCTTCTTGCAGGATAATCCGATAATTTCCGTATGTTATTGATTTTGGGTTTGTTGCCGACAAAACCCCATATATATTTTGAAAAACTTCCATATTTTGCCTGAACGTCAAGAAATTTTTTCGCATTATTTACCGTCGCTTCAATTTTCAATCTATTTCTAATTATCCCCGGATTCAGCAACAGTCCTTCAATCTTCGCCTGATCAAACCTGGCAATCTTTTCTGGTTCAAAATTTTCAAATGCACTTCGGTAATTCTCTCTCTTTTTTAGAACCGTATACCAGCTCAAACCTGCTTGAGCAGATTCCAAAGTCAAAAATTCAAACAACAACCGGTCGTCATAAACCGGAACACCCCATTCTTTATCGTGATATTCAACATAATCGACTTTACTCAAGTCAACCCAAGGACAACGGCAAATATCATTTTTCTTTTTTGTTTTCATTTATCAAAACACCCACCGGCCAACAGTGTTTATAGTGCTCCGTATAAGACACGGTTGTTAAAAATTTTAAAATTTTATAGACATCCCGTTCTTTCCTTCCATTC
>DATEXU010000082.1:0-4205 GCA_035256645.1 Thermodesulfobacteriota bacterium
CAAACAATTCGCCACACTTAATCCGGTTCGAATACCAAGCCTAAGTTTGAAGAAAATCAACTGGGTGGTCAATTTTTTTTAAAGAATTTCTGCGGTGTTGCCAGGGAAGAAAAAAGCAAGTGAGAAAGAGGCAATCACATCAACCCTGCTTCCTTAAAAGAAAGGTAGCCTTTTTTAGTAATAATGATGTGATCTAATACTGTTATTCCCAAAATTTTCCCTGCATCAATCAGCTGCTGATTGATGGTTATGTCTTCAGAGCTTGGTTTCAGTACCCCAGAGGGGTGGTTGTGAGCAAGAATAACGAATGCCGCCCGATCAGAGATCGCATCAGCAAACACCTCCCGGGGGTGCACTTGACTGGAATTAAGCAAACCAACCGTAACCACCCTATTCCCAATAACTTCATTAGCCCCATTTAAAGAGAGGCATAGGAAATGCTCCTGTTTTTTATCGGCAATAGGCATGATGAGGGGAAGAACATCTTTTGCTTTTTGGATTATTAATAGGTCCTTAGAGGACCTCCGTCGGGCAAATTCAAGAGAGGCGACAATCTGGCAGGCTTTAGCCAACCCAATACCTTCAATTGCCAAAAGGCTATTTAGTTCTACTTTCTCTCGCTGCTTAGCAAGCGTGCGAAGGATACTTTGAGCTACCTGAATGACATTTTTCCCCTTCACCCCACTTCCCAGGATGATGGAGAGAAGCTCAACATCAGAAAGAGCTTCGGGGCCTTGGGCAGCCATTTTTTCCCGGGGGCGGTTAAATGTGGGGAGGTCTTTTATACTCTTCATTCTTATTGATTACTTCTTTTCTAATTCAATAATCCCCTTTAATTGCCTTAGGATGCCTTCACGGAGTTTTTTGTTTTTTATCTTACGAAAAAGTTTCAGGATCGCAGCCTCTTCTGGGTTAAGGAGCGAAGGAGTATGGAGGGGACTTTCTGTAGAATCATATTTTAAGGTAGGACCAAAAACTTGTAAAGCGGATTCCTTCGCTTCAAAGAAGGTATTAATATTAGTATCTAAGGCTTCAGAAATTTGCTGCAAGCGCAAGACCGATATTTTCGAAGCACCCTTCTCATATTTTTGGATTTGCTGGAAAGAAATGCCTATCCGTTCAGCCAAAGCAATCTGAGATAAGCCTAAGGCTTTTCTCATTTGTCTAATTTTTTTCCCGATCTTTTTGTCAATCTGGGTCAAAGGGAAGTACCTGTTTTAAACTTTATAGAGAAATCATGACTCAAATATTTTTTTATTCGCCCAGAGTATCATAAAGAAAAACCAAAAAGTCTACCGCCTTACGGTTGTATTTTTTACTTGACTTTTTTCTCTTTATAGTTGTATTTATTGACATGCTACGATTTTCTTTCCTCTTTCATTGAGTAATCCAAATCTCCAGGAAGAGGGGAAGATACGTGACCATTTTTTTTGCGAGGTGGGGTTGAGAGCGAAACAGCGTGCTTCTTCACCCTGTTAGATATTTAATATCTAACGGGGCAAGCGGGGCATTTCTAACGGGGTCAAAGCATTAACCCAAGTTGGGAAATAGATTTAAGCATTTCACTGTCAATGATAAGGGAAGGGGGAATCTCATGAAGAAAAAAAGGATTTTGATCGTTGATGATAAAGAGACGATGAGATTTTTACTAACTGAGGCCCTAAAACCTCTGGGTTACACAATCGAGACCGTGGAAAATGGAGAAGCGGCAATTCAGCAGCTTGCCGAGAAAGTTTGCGATTTAGTTATTGCGGATTACACAATCTCCACAATGAATGATCTTGAGCTTATCCGGAGAATAAAGAAAATGAATCCTTCGCTGCCAATTCTCGTAGTTAACACCAATGGGCCTGAAAGTGAAATTTTAAAAAGTGGCGCCTTAGCCTGTGTTAAAGGTCCGTTAAACACCTCACAATTACAAATGATTGTCCAATTAATCCTTCAATGATACTTGTCTCATGCTCTGTCTCAAGAACAATAGAGGTGAGTCCCTATCTATTATTTTCAAGGTCTTTGACTCCTTGAGCAATAATAGTGAACAGATCTTCGATATGCTCTTCCTCAATGCTGGAGAAGGTTATCCGGAGATCCCATTTATCCATAGCGATTGTCCCCACACCGTACCTATCTAAAAGGTGTACCCGCAAAGGTTCTGCTTCCACATTTTTCAGCTTTAAACACATAAAATAACCGGAATTGAAAGGATAGACCTCCCACAGCCGTTTAAATTCTTTCTTTTTAAGAACTTCTTGAACTTTCAAGGCTCTTTTTTTTAAGATCTCTAATTTTTCTGCTTTTTCCTCGCCATACGTTGGAGAATCGAGGGCTTTACAAACAATGCTTTGGGCTAAGTGAGAGCAGTTTGAAATACTGGATCGGATCGCTCCCATAGTCTTCTTTTCCAACGCGTTGTAAACATCGGCAAACGATCCATCCCCCCCTACGCCAAATGTAATGAATCCTATCCGGAATCCCCAGACATACTGTTCTTTGGTAGGACCATCCAGTTTTACGGCTATAATATTAGGATGAAGATTAACAAAATGACCAAAAAGAGATTCTTTCATGGTATTTTGGTAATAAAAAAGTCCGAAATACGCATCATCCATTATTACCACCACCTTAATCCCCTTTTTGGCAGCTGTAAGAATAACCTCCACAATTTCCTCCCCTTCGGGTTGGCTGATGCTATAGCCCGTCGGGTTATTTGGAAAATTAAAAAGAACGACCAGTTTATCCCGGTCAGAACCCAGCTCCGTGATCATCTTATTCAAGCCCTCAGCGTTAAACTTCCCTTGAGAAGTAAAAAGGGGATACGTATGTATCTTTGCTTCTTTGCGCGTTTCAAAAATAAGGCTATAGTTCTCCCAGAATTTGTCCGGCAAAATAATCACATCTCCGGGATCAACAAAAAGGTCGGCTGCGAGCTCCAATCCATGAGTGAGGCCGCTGGTTACTATTGGAAGGGTGAATTTTTTTCCTTGCATGCTGGGATTATCGGCAAGCAGTTTTTTTTGCCATTTTTCTCTTAGCTGAAGCTTCCCTGCTCCTGGTGCATAAGGATAGCTCTCCTGAGGAGGAATTTCTTTAATAATTTTTTGGATACACGGAAGATACATCGGCACTGTTCCTTCAGTGGCAATACCAATGGTAACATTGTATTTGTTTGCTTTTTTTTGAGCATCAGCAGTCTGACTCAGAATACCTTTTGGAAAATATAGATTTTTACCTAATCTTGAAAGCACCTGATATATTTTAGAATTTTGTTTTTGAAGTACTTCGTTCAACTCCAGCGCTAATGGGTTCATACAATAACGTTCCTTTCCCTGATTCTTTATTGGTTTTTAAAATTTTTTCCCGGTTATTTTCTCATAAAGATTAATATAAACCTCAGTCACCCGGGAAATCATATCCCCTGGTAACGGAGGGATATCCGGTTCCGGCTTTCCTTTTTCCCGCGCATCATAAAGCGCATCCTTATACCCGATTTTCCGGTAATATTGTCTCACGACCTCTTTGCTTAACTCCACATGTTCATTGTGAGTATACCTCTCGGCATCCCAAAAGCGGTCCTCATCTGCGGTTCCAAACACATCGATAATCATGAGGTTGCGGTTTTCATCCATGCCGAATTCTTTTTTACCGTCCACATGGATAAGACCACGACGCGTTACTTCGTCATTAATCCTTTCATCGAGACGAAAAATAATAGAGCGGATCTGGTTAAGCGTGTTTTTATCGATGCCCGAAATTTTAACTGCTTCATCAAAGTCAATCTTTCTATCCACCCGTTCCAGCTTGGTCGTGGTTTCAAAAAATGGTTGGGGAAGCTTATCGCCGTACTTAATCGTTTTGAGATCCATCCCTCCGATTTCAGAAGAATCTATCCCCCCTGTTTTGACCCGGTCAAAAAAAGAACCCGCTACATAATAACGAGCGATAAATTCGCAGGGCACAAGATACCGTGTACTCTGGGCATTGATTTTGTTGTAATCTCTTATAATATCAACTTTTTTAGCCCTGATTCGATTAGATGCAACCTGCTTGATGAAATGAGTTTTTATCCCCATTTCTTCCGCTTTTTCAAACCAATGGACCGCTGTCCGACAGAGTGTTTCCCCTTTATTCGGGATAATGGAAGGAATCGGTTTATCAAAAACCGATATTTTATCCGTGAATTGAAACTCTATTTCATCCTTGCCGGG
>DATEXU010000083.1:0-7583 GCA_035256645.1 Thermodesulfobacteriota bacterium
ACGACTGCTAAACAGGAACATTGCACTTCTTTTACCTGCAACAGCCGAATGATCTTTTCTTTTAATTTTACATACTCCCTGTGTTTTCTTACCTCTTCCGGTTCCTCTAACCAGAACAGACAAAGGAAACCCAAACAAAAAGTAACCAGCGCCAAAAAATAAAAGGGCGTGTGAAAACTTCCCAGGCCGCCGATCATTGGCCCAAGAATAGACCCTAAACCGATCGCGATGGAAATGATGCTCATATCGAGTCCCCGTCTGTCTTCAGCCGTTACCTGCGAAGCTAAGGGGAGAGCAGCCGCCCAGGTTAAAGAAGCAGAAAACCCCTGAAGCATCCGGCTTATGGTCAAGAGGAAAAGAGAATTGGAGAAGGCGTAAAAGATAGAACTTATGCCGAGAAGAAACATCCCTAGAACGATCGGCTTCTTCTTTCCATAGTTATCTACTATATGACAGAGCGGAAGAAGCGCAAAAAGAAACACAAAGGAATAGGAGGCAAACAAAAAACCGATTTTAGTTGTGGTAGCGCCGAGCGTGGAAGCGTAGAGAGGAAGAATGGGTATTACGATTCCATATCCGATCATATCAATAAAAAGCACGCTCGAAGCAAGAGCCAGCACTTTATGTCGCTTTTCCAGGACCATTGAGAACTCCTTTATGATTTTCTTAATCGCACTATTGTTGCTCCCCAGCTTCCGCCCGTCTCATCCGCCAGATGGAAGGAATCAACCAAAAGTGATTTTCTGAGCAGAGAATGAACTTTTTCTCTTAAAAAGCCCTTGCCTTTGCCGTGAATTATCCGCACGTCAACGATTCCTGCCTTAACACACTCCGCGAGGTATTCCTCTAAAAGCGCAGGGACCTCTTTGGGTAAAAACGAATGGAGGTCAAGAGTATCCTCAAGGGGAATGTGAACAGGCTTATCCGGATCAAAATAATCATTCATAATTGGTTAGTTGCTTTGCTTATTTTAATTTTTCTTCTTTATTTTACAACTTCATTTTAACATAATTACTTGCTTTAGTGTATCGCGAAGATATAATTAAAAAAGATTTCAAATGAACTACTCCGCTGCAAGCAGTGGAGTATCAAAAACTTTCAATTCTGTCATTCCGCACTTGATGCGGAATCCAGAAACTAAGGCAAAGCGACCAAGCACTTTTTAACCAGTCCCTGATGCCAACCCCCTGGATTCCCGTTTTCACGGGAATGACATGCACGGCTATTTAATACCGCTCCTCACCCTGTCGCAAGCGGACGGGGTAATTAAAGGATTCGCTCATGAACCGGAAAGCATTGTATTCTTTTTTGTTAATGGTATTTTTGTTTGTGCCTGCTTTTTCCTGGGGCGCGACCGAGACAGTGCGTCTTCCCCTGACGCTTGACTATACCTTAATCCGCTCGCTGTTTCATGTTCAGGCATTCAATAAACCGGGGGGAAAAGCAATCATTGGGAACGCAACGGAAGAAGGTTGCAACGATATCGAATTATGGGCGCCGAATTTTTCGCCCGAGAAATCTTTGCTCAAAATCAACACCAATATCAAGATAAAAGTCGGATTAAAAGCTTTTGGAAAATGCGTGCAATTCGCTCCCTGGGAAGGCACGTTGAAAATTTTACAACGGGTGTGGGTGGATAAAAATACCCAGCAGCTCCGATTTACAAACGTAAGTTCAAACGTATTCGATAAAGATGGAAAGCCTGCCAAAGTTGGCGAGCAAATTTGGAATGCTATCAGAACAATGGTTATTCCGTTTTTTGATGATATAAGCATTAACCTTGCTTTTCCGGTTAATGAAGTTAAAACTGCCTTGCCTCTCCTCGTTTCATCGGAAACCCGGCCGCGCCTGGAAAGCTGGTTGAATACTCTGCGGCTCAGTGACGCCCGGGTTGATAATGATGCGGTGAGACTCGACCTCCTTATGGAGACTGAGCCCTTACCCAAACAAAAAGAGGTCGCCCCTAAGGCGCTATCTCCGCATGAAGTGGAGCTTTTCTCCCGGTCGTGGGAAACCTGGGATTCTTTTCTCGTGTATCAAATCGAGTCCCTCATCGGCCAGCCGCTGACGGAAACCGAGCAGGCTGATTTGTTGGAGACCTTGTTGGACACTCGTCAGGGTTTTATCCGGTCGTTGATTGAAAACACGCTTGGCAACAACCTGATCCGCGAGCAGTTTGTCTGGACCTGGAAACGACTGGCCACGATTTTAAGAACGCACCTGGTCACCCGGCCCTCAAACTCCCTGTTAAAGTACCTATCTTTTTTTACTGCCTCTGATGCGTTAGTTGCGCTGGATAAGCTTGGCCCCTCGCTGGGTATTGATATCAGCCGTGATGGGTTAGTGCGGTTAGCTCAACTATTGAGCGAAAAACAAGCTGAGCCACTGTTAGACTACACGTATGGCGTAGACCCAGGACTGCGCGATCTCCTTGGCTTTGGAGTTCCGCTCGATGAGTCCGGCCCAGCCTTTGATCGCCAGGAAATAGACCTTCCCGAAGATAAAGAAAGTGTAGCTCAAGGCACTTACCCTGCCTGGTTCAACTTCTTCGTACCGTTGGCTTTTGCTGCCGAAGAACTACCAGCTCCTCCGGGAGACGTTAAACAGTGGATCCCCTCCGAAAAAAATATCCAACAATACGTAAACCGGGTAAAACAAGTCCTTGAGCAGGCAGCAAATGACACCCTTGTTCAAAAACCGCTTGAGGAAAAGTATCAGGACTTTTACCGTCTATTGGTGCTTTCCACCGCATGGCAGGAAAGCTGCTGGCGGCAATTTGTAACCACCAACGGGAAACTCCGTTATCTCCTTTCGTACAACCAGAGCTCAATCGGGTTAATGCAGCTCCACGAAAGGGTCTGGCGCGGTTTTTACCAGCTCGAAAGCCTGCGCTGGAATATTCGGTATAACGCCCGCGCGGGAAGTGAAATCCTAAATTATTATTTGTGCAAGTATGCCCTGAAAAAAATGGACCCCACTAACCCGTTGGATTTGGATACCCTCGCCCGGGTCGTGTACGCTATGTACAACGGCGGCCCTGGCGAATTCCGAAAGTTTCTCAAGCGGAAAGAAACCAATTCCTTTTATAAAAGCGATCAGCTTTTCTGGGAAAGGTACACGCTGGCCAAAAAAGGTCAGTTCGACAAAATCTCGGCCTGCCTTTTAGGAAAATAAAATGGTTCTTCTCCTTATCGAGTGGATAGCTTTCAGGGGTTTTCTTAATTCCCCTCTTGAGAGGGGTCAGGGGTGTGTTCTTCTCTACAACAATAGGCACACCACACCCCGTCACTTCGTGACACCCCTCCAGAGGGGATTCAATACACGGTAAACAGAGCTTAGTAAATTTAAGAAGGTGTCAATTCCCAACAACGGTCACTAATACGCATTACATCTGGTAAAGAGTATTTTTCATGCCTGTAAAATGGCATAAAATATCACCTTTACCAAGCTGTTTTTACCTTTAAGTGCAAATGGTTTCCTCCAAAAAAAAAACGTTTTCTTACCCACTCAACTCGGAGAAGAGGCAATAATTTTTTTCTCTTATAAACTTCTTTCCCAAAAGTGAGGCAGTAATGATTATCGGCGTGCCAAAAGAAATTAAGATTGACGAAAGCCGGGTTGCTTTATTGCCCGTGGGCGCCGGCTTTTGGGATGAACTATACGCCCCTAGAAGCGATACTAACAAGGCGCTGATTATTGATCGACGATCTCTATACCTTTCATTTTAATCCGCAGGTTTTTTGTTCCCTGCCAATGGTTGATTTCCGGGATAAACACCACGCGCACCTGCGCCTCAGGATCGGGAATGAGACTGCCCAGTCCGAACCCAATAGCGCCGATATCCGCGAGGTGATTACCCAGACGCAGTTTCAAATGGCCATTGCCGACAATCTGGGGATAGTTGGCGGAAAGCACATCCGAGACAAAAAGAGGTTCCGGATTATCCGCGCCATAGGGAGCCAATGTCTGAATTTCCTGAACCAACCTTTCGTTGATTTGCGCCAAGTCCACCTGAGCATCAATATATAATTTAGGAACAAAGTCCTCCGGCCCGAGAGTTTTTTCAACCAGAGCGTTGAGCCTTTCTCTCAGTTCGTTGATATTATCTTTCGCGATCGTGAGACCCGCAGCATACTCATGCCCGCCAAATCTTTCTAACAGGTCCTGGCACTCCTTCAAGCCATCGTAAATATGAAAAGCCTCAATGCTTCGGGCGGAGCCGTGGCCAAAATTTCCGTCAAGAGCAATCAGGATCGTTGGCCGATAATAGCGCTCGACAACTCGGGAGGCTCCGATCCCGACAACCCCCGGATGCCACTCCGAAGAGCCGAACACAAAAACTTTTTGATTCTGCCACTGCCCAAGTTCCTCGATCATCCCGCAGGCATCTTTAAAAATAGCGCTTTCAATTTGCTGCCGCTTCCCATTTTCCTCATCTAATTCCTTGACTATCTTTTCAGCCTCAATCTGATCTAAAGTGGTTAATAATGTTACGGCTTTACCCGCTTGTCCCAAACGACCGCAAACATTTATCCGGGGAGCGAGGCGATAAGAAATCAAAACCGGGCTGATCGGTATATTTTCAACTCCACTTATTTTTTTCAGGGCCTGAAGCCCCACCCGCTGGGTCGTTTCTATGACCTCCAGTCCCTGTTTCACGAAAATGCGGTTTTCTTCTATCAGCGGGACAATATCCGCCACGGTCCCCAGCGTAACCAGATCAAGGTATTCTCTCAAATTCGGAGGGGTCCCCTGAGACCAGAATCCTTCTTCCCGCAATAATTTTCGGATGGCAATGATGAGATAAAAAGCAACCCCCACTCCCGCAAGGTGTTTAAAGGGAAAGCCGCACCCTTCCTGTTTGGGGTTTATGACCGCGTAAGCCAATGGAATTTTTTCCGGAACTTCATGGTGGTCGGTAATAATCACGTCCAATCCCTGGTCGCGCGCAAACAGAACTTGGTCGTAATCAGAAATACCGCAATCAACGGTAATCACCAAGGAGGCGCCCAAAGCCCGAATTTTTTCCAAAGCCGGGACGTTAAGCCCATAACCTTCCTGCAGTCGCTCCGGGATATAAAAAGAAGCATGCGCTCCGACTGAATCTAAAAAAAGCTTTAAAATGGCGGTTCCCGTGATGCCATCAACATCATAATCGCCAAAAACAAACATTTTCTCTTTTTGATAAATTGCCTCAATGATCCGGCGAGCCGCCTTTTTTAAATCTTTCATCAAAAAAGGAGGGGTCAAGTCATTGAGGGAAGAAGAGAGGAATTTTTTTGCCGCATCCGGCTGAGCAATCTTGCGGTTGATAAGAAGTTTAGAAAGTAAAGGAGAGAGCTTAAGTTCCTTTTGAAGCAAGGACTGAAAAAGCGGTTTTTCCGGAAGTATGGTCCAGCGTGTTTGCGTATAATTCATCTTGTCTCTTTTGTAAATTTTTAAAAATATTACAAAGCCATTGGCTAAAGTCAAGGACATAAATTTTTAGCCTCGCCACGTCACGACCATGAAGATTTTTGCGTCCTCTTGACAAGATTTTTTAAATTGTTATTATTTAAGTGGCTTTTCAAAGCGAAGCAGGAGACTGAAAAAATTTTGGGAGGTTTCAAAAAATGCCAATCTATGAATACAAATGCAAAAAATGCGGTGAACATTCTGAACACATCCAAAAATTTTCCGATTCACCCATGACTGATTGTAATAAATGCGGGACCACCGGAACCTTAGAAAAACTTATGTCCCTCGGTTCTTTTCATCTAAAGGGTTCGGGCTGGTATCTCACTGATTACGCGAAGAAAAATATGCCCAAAGAATCTTCTGAAGGATCCGGCAAAAGCGAGCCCAAAAAGACGGAGACGACCACAACAGCCACGCCGGCCACCGGGGGTGCAACAAAAGATAAGGGCACCTCTAATAATTCCCAATCTGTCACTCCCGCGAATACCCTGAAGGGCACGGGTGCGGGAGTCCAGTAATTTCGATTGGTTCTGGATTCCTGCTGGAGTTTACTCCGTACCCCGATACGGGGCAGGAATGACATTTTTAGAAGAACCCATAAGGTTTAAATAAGTATGGTCTTACAAAGAGAGATTTCCTTTCCCTATTTTAACCCTATCGAAAAAAAGATTATCTATTCTGCGTTAGACGAAGCCGCAGATTACCTTCGGGAATTTTATTGTTTTTCTCCCCGGGAATGGTTTAATTATTGTTACGACTTAATAACTGAGTTAGAAGGAGGAATTAATTGTTCACCCAAAAAAGCTTTTGCTGAGGTAAGGCAATATACCCCGATTAGAGAAAATTTCTCTCTTTTTCCTAAAGAGCGGTACCAGATCTGTTTATTTGACAAAAATATTCTCCGAACATTGTGGAAGCAATCAAACATGGAATTTTATCCTTTCATGCTTTACATCCTGACCCATGAACTGGTCCATGTCGCCCGGTTCTGCCAAAACCTCCATCCTTTTGACTGTGACCAAGAATCTTCACAAAAAGAAGAAGAAAAAGTTAATCAGCTTACACAGCAGGTTTTAAACATCAAAAAAAGCAAAACGTTCGATAAAGTAAGCTCCCTTTACCATTGGGCCTCTTCTGTCCGTTCAGTTTCCTCGTCAGCTTAAAACAAACTTTTTCACCCTCCGAAAATCCGCGCCCCCCCAGATTTTTCATAGAAAATAATTTATATCTAAACTGCGCGATTCTTGTTTACTAAGATGTCCAAACCACGGTAGGACAGGCGAGACGCCTGTCCTACGCTGTTTTGTTATAAAAATCGCTCAATTCAGGTTATACCACGTTGCATTTAAAAGCAGATCGAGGCGTCGACAATCAAAACGTGAAAAGTGAGACGTGAAGTGTGAAGTGTTTTAACACCTTACGTTTAACTTTTTACGATTTACGGAAACTGACGAGGAGACAACAAAAATATGCACATGAAGGCGACTTGGTATTATCGGGTGTTTTCTTTTATCCAGGCAAGGAACTCTGAAGAGCCGGCAAGAACAGGAAGGGCAATAACTTCCGGCAACTCGTAACTATGCAGTTCATGCACACGTTCTTTGAGCTTCTCAAAGAGATCACTTCTGGTATTAAGTAAGACGATTGATTCAGGAATATTGTGGAATTCCCCCTTCCAGAAAAAGAAAGACTTTATTGAGGGGATAATATTGGCAGAAGCAGCCAGTTTTTCCTTCACCAAAGTCTTGCCGATTTTTTCCGCTTCTTCCTGGGTACTGGTGGCGATTATAACCATTACATACGATTCTTTTGTCATACGTGCCCTCACACTGCCTTAATCATTTGAAAATAATTTAAAAATTTTCTTTTAAAATGAATTTTTATGGTAATTATCGCATTTTCTCCTGTATTTCGCAAACCCATTGACATTTTTAAATTTTTCCTTTAATGTTATTAAAAATAAGCTTCTTAGTGTAGTGTTTCAGTAACAGCTTTACAATATGTCATTTCGAAGCGTAGCGAGTGCGCGTCAGTTCATTATCCCTCGCGAAGCGAGAAATCTTAATAATCTTGAGAGATACAAGATATCTCCCGTTGGTCGATATGACAACGTTTTACTGATATAC
>DATEXU010000084.1:0-3922 GCA_035256645.1 Thermodesulfobacteriota bacterium
TCCACCCTTTAAATTATAGAATGATTATTTGCAACTCCCAACTCTGTAAGCGACATGCTGTGGCTTACTTTAAGGTTCCAGAGGAGAAGATTCGCGTGATCTATAATGGCGTAGATCATGCGCAATTTCATCCGGGATTAAGGGATCGTTACAATAAGGAAATTCGCAAAAAATTACACATACCCGAGGAAGCCGTCGTTATTCTCTTCATCGCGCGCAACCTTAAACGGAAAGGGCTCCACTACCTTATTCAATCTCTTCCCTTAATCAGGAGAGGAAAAGAGCCCATAACCGTTTTAGTGGTTGGCCGAGGCAACCCTTTTACGTTCCGCCGAATCGCGCAGCAGTTTGGGCTTGGCGAGCAATTACTTTTTGTGGAAGAAACTGATAACATTTTTCACTATTATGGGGTGGGCGATATAGTCGTGCTCCCCACCCTCTATGATCCTTTTTCCAATGTTTGCTTAGAAGCGTTAGCCTGTGGAATTCCCGTGATAACTACGAGGGAAAACGGAGCTTCAGAAATCATTCGTCCAGGAGAAACCGGGTTTGTAATCTCTGCCCCTCATAATTGTGTGGAATTAGCCGCTGGCATTTCCCGTTTTCTCCCGCACGAGGTAAGAGCCTCGGTGAGAAAAAAAGCTCCTCAGTCTGTCCAAAACTTTACTATTGAGGAAAATACCCTTCAAACTTTAGAAGCGTATAAGCAGGTTTTGGAGATGAAAGAAAAATAACCGCAGTTTTCAATGAACTACCCCGCCGCAAGCAGCGGGGTATCAAAGAATTTAAATTCTGTCATTCCGCACTTGATGCGGAATCCAGAAACTAAGGTAAAGCGACCAAGTACTTTTTTTATTAGTCCCTGATACCCACCCTCTGGATTCCCGTTTTCACGGGAATGACATGAGGAGTTATTTAACACCGCGGCTCACCCCGCCGCAAGCGGACGGGGTATTTAAAAAAATAAAGCAGATTGACTTTGGTTAATGTTTAAATTATAAATTATCTAAGAAAGTTAGCACCCATACCCAAAGTCCAGATACGCTCCCAAAATTCAAAATCATATTTTTTATGATGGAGTTTAGCTGATGTTTAAACGTATTCTTTTTTTATCTCTTTTTCTTTTTTTTACCTTGATTAACTCCGGCAGAGCAACTGAGCCCGAAAAACACCTTGTGATTCTTTATAATAGTGATACAAAAAGTTATATAGAAGGTTGCGGGTGAAAACACGTACAAGGGGGACTGGCCCGGCGGGCTGGTTTGGTTAAAGAATTGCGAGGAAAAAATAAAAACACCATCCTTCTGGACGGTGGGGACTCTATTAGAGGAGATGCAAATTTTCCCACCCTCAGAGCTGAAACCAGCATGAAAGCATTAAGCATCATGCAATACGATGGTATGAATATAGCTGACGGTGAATTGGGTTTAGGCTTGGAGTTTTTTGAAAAGCTACGAAAAACGGCCAGGTTCCCCTTATTGTCTGCTAACCTTTATAAAAATGAAAAGCCATTAGGACAGACTTTCCTCATTAAAAAATTTGATGGATTTAACGTAGGAGTGATTGGATTGGTTTCTCCGACGTGTTTTAATACCGAGTTTTTGGCCAAAGAAGGTTTAGAAGTCAAGAATCCGGAAGAAGCTCTTAAAGAAATTTTACCTCAAGTAAAGACACAGGCGGACATCATCATCCTTCTTTCCCATTTAGGTAAAAATGGGACCACCTTGTTGCTTCAAAATGTTGCTGGCGTTGATGTGGCGATTGTCGGGCATGATCAGGGAATGCTTAACCAACCAGGATTGTTGATTAAAACTATTTTATTACAAAACTCTAACCAAGGAAAGTTCCTCGGGGTCTTAGACCTTACCATAGGAGAAAAGGGAACCATAGAAAACCATACAGGAATCATGACAGGCATTACCGAGAATACCCCTTCTGATCCGGAGGTTCACGCTCTTATTAATGAGTTTGAAAAGCAGAAAGACCTTAACCGGCCAAAAGAAATGGGAAAAACTCCTCAGCACGTCACTATTCAATAATTCTTTGTGTTTTTTTGATGGACGGCTTGTCTTTTTCACTTTCCACTTGTTCTCTGTAGTTCCCCTTGAGAGGAAAACCGTTAAGGAAAAACCTGATAGTTCTCCGAGAGAGTATGCCATGGTGACTATTGTAATCCCACACTACCAGACCCCCGACATTATAAGATTGTGCCTGAGATCCATTCGAAAGTTTACACCCCAACCTTATAAAGTAATCGTGGTCGACAATGATTCTAAGGATGAATCTCTCGAATATTTGAAATCCGTTAAATGGCTACAGCTTATCCAGAGAAAAGAAGTAATAAAAAAGGGGTCCTGGGCTCATGGTTCAGCATTGGATATTGGGCTCACGGATACCCAGACCGAATTTTTTCTTGCTCTCCACTCCGATGTAATGATTAAGGACTCCTCCTGGCTCAGTAAGCTGCTTACCCCTTTGCAAAAAAATTCTATCTTAGCGTGTGTGGGCACAGGCAAGTTAGAGGATGCGCCTGCGGCCTATCGGGTATTTAAAAAAATGGGGGACATAAAAGGACTCCTTCGTTTTTTGAAGACAAACCTTCTTCACAACCCTGACCAACTTCTCTCCGACTATATTCGAACTACGTGTGCGGTCTATCGAACCGAAATTTTAAAAAAAGAAAATTTATCTTTCCTTCCTCGTGAGGAGCAGAAAATGACTTCTGGACAAGCTCTTTATTATGAACTGGTTCAGAGAGGATACCAAACTTTTTATCTTCCTCCGGGAGAATTAAAAAAAGTGATCGACCACGTATGCCACGGCACCATGATTTTAAACCCTGCGCTGGGTGCACGGAAAAGAACAATATTAAAAGGCATGCGAAGGATCAAAAGACAACTGAGCGAAGGATGGATAAAAAGTCTTTTGGAAGATTCAACCTTGGATCAGTAATATCACGTTGCATTCAAAAGTAGATCGAGGCGGCGACGAGGAATCGACGCAGGCCCCCTAACGCGTCATTCCCGCGAATACCCTGGAGGGCACAGGTGCGGGAATCCAGACGTCGTCCCCGCGAAAGCGGGGAACCAGAAAAGAACAAAAAAACCCTGGATTCCGCATCAAGTGCGGAATGACAATAGCGGGGCCACGGCATGACAAAAAAAGAATGCCTCTTTATTTATGTCGTTCATTCTAACGAGGTAAAAACGTGGATTTTGTCTTCCGCAACCATATGGTTATTAACCGAGCATTTGAACCCTTGTTAAAAGAAAACGGTTTGGATGATTTTGATGCAATAATGAAATTTGATAAAGGGGAAGTAGTTAAGCAAAAAAGTAAATACCGCTCTACCAGTCATTTTTATCTTACAGAAAAAGAACGCAGAGTTTCCGTCTATCTCAAGCGTTACCGCTTTTCTTTAATAGTCGAGTTTGTGAAAAACTGCTTCTTTTTTTTTCGAACCTATTCGGCTATCCATGAATGGAGAAACATCCTTGAATTTAATGCATCCAATCTCTCTACCATGACCCCTATTGCCGTAGGAATACGGCGGCGCATGCCTTTGTGGAATGAATCCTTTCTTTTAACCAAAGGAATTCCTGATACAAAAACCCTGGAACAAGAATTGGAAAATTACTTTTGCCCCCCCCTGGATCGCATTCGGGTACAACAAAAAAGACTCTTGATTGCTAAACTGGCAACCCTTACCCAAAAAATGCATGAAGAGGGCTTCCAGCATCAGGATTTTTATCTGTGCCATATCCTGATAAACTTGAGTATTCCTGATGATCCTCTCCTTTATGTTGCCGACCTCCACCGGGTGAGGAGAAAGAAAAAAAATAAAAAAAGCCGGCAGATCAAAGACCTTGCCGCGCTTAATTATTCTGCTTCCCAGAAACTTATAAGCCGCACTGACCGGCTC
>DATEXU010000085.1:0-3401 GCA_035256645.1 Thermodesulfobacteriota bacterium
CCGGCCAAGATTATGAAGGTAACCCTGTCGGCCGACCACCGTGCTCTCGATGGTGTGATGGTCGCAAAATTCCTGCAACGATTAAAGGAACTTTTGGAAAATCCGAGGGGCTTGGAGTGATAGAGGGATGGAGTGTCAGAGTGATAAAGGAATGGAGTGATTGGTGGAAAAGCCAGACGACAGAAGTCAGAAATCAGAATTAAGACGTCCGTCCTGGCTTAAGGCTCGTGTTACTTTAGGAGGAGATTTCGCTGAGGTAGAACAAATCCTTCACAAATGGTCCCTAAACACGGTCTGCCGGGAAGCTGCCTGTCCTAATATCAGTGAGTGTTACAACCAACGAACAGCTACATTTCTTATCCTCGGAGATGTCTGTACCAGAAACTGCTTGTTTTGTGCGGTAAAAAAAGGAACCCCCCGGCCTTTTGATTCTCAGGAACCTGAACGAGTTGCTCAGGCTGTCAAGGAGCTTGGACTTTATCATGTGGTTATTACGTCCGTTACCCGTGACGATCTTCCTGATGGAGGAGCACGTTGTTTTGCGCAAACTATTGATGAGATCAGAAAAATTAATCCGGGTATTATTGTAGAAGTTTTAATACCTGATTTGAAGGGTTCAAAAAAAGCTTTAGCTATTATACGTGATGCATCTCCCCATATTGTGGGGCATAATGTGGAAACCGTGCCCCGGCTTTATCCTCAGGTAAGAAGCACAGCCAACTATCGTCAGTCACTGACGATCATCAAAACGACCAAAGACTCTTCCTTAATAACAACAAAATCAGGTTTGATGGTAGGTCTGGGTGAAGGGAAAGAAGAAATTTTGACGACTATGGATGATCTGAGAGCAGTGGGATGCGACATTTTAACTATCGGACAGTATCTTTCGCCCACGAAACAGTGTTTTCCAATAAAACGGTATTATCATCCTCAGGAATTTGAGGAATTTACTCAAGAAGGAAAAGAAAGGGGCTTTAAATGGATCGAAGCCGGGCCATTAGTGCGGAGCTCTTTCCACGCCAACGAGCAATGGAAAAAAGCTCAGAGCAATCCTTGTGGGTTATAAACGCGGGGATTTTAGGTTATGAGGATGCCTGGTATTTGCAGAATGGACTAAAAAAGGCCAGGCTGAAAGAAAGGATAGGGGATACCCTTATCCTGGTGCAGCACCCGCCCACGATTACCCTCGGAAGGAGAGGAAAAGAAGATAACATTTTAGTCGAGCGTGACGTGCTTAAAAGAGAAGGGATCGAACTTTTTGTCACCGACCGGGGAGGAGATATTACCTTTCATGGCCCGGGGCAGTTAGTAGGATACCCGATCATTAGTTTGAAGGAGCAGAGGCTTTCAGTCGGTCATTACATGAGACGGTTGGAAGACGTCATCATGCGTACTCTCAAGGACGTGGGAATAATCGCGAAAAAACTTCCTCACACTATCGGGGTCTGGGTAGGTGAGAAGAAAGTCGCTTCTTTAGGGATAAGGGTAAGTCGAGGTGTTACGTCACATGGGTTTGCTTTAAACATCAATAATGACCTTAGACCGTTTCACTTCATTAACCCTTGTGGAATGCAAGGCCTTCAGGTTACATCATTGCGAGAGATTTTAGGAGAAGACGTTAATTGTGCTTATATTGAGAATATCCTGGTCACGCAGTTCAGCCAAGTTTTTCAGATAGGCATTGGTGAAAGAATTAATCTTTGCTCCCCCCATTATTTTTATGGATAACATGCGTTATTTTAAAACCAACCTTGACGGCTTCGTAAAAAGTTCATCTGCGTCGTTGCGCTGCATCCTCAGTCATTGCGGCGTACAGGTAAGTACGCCTCATTCCGTCGGATTTGCGCGCCTTGCACCTGGAGCTTTTTACTGTGCCGTCTGGTTTTCTACTTTTTACGACTTCATCAACCTTAGGTAGGTAATAAATTCAGAAGGAAACACGTATGTTGATTGTAGGATTGACCGGAGGGATTGCCAGCGGAAAAAGTACGATAGCTGGTATGTTTAAAAAGGAGGGGGCATATATTATTGACATTGATATGATCAGTCGTGACGTAGTGAAACCTGGGAAACCTGCCTGGCAAGACGTGGTGCATGTTTTTGGGAAAGAGGTCTTAAATGAAGACCAAACTCTCAACCGGAAAAAGGTGGGAGATATTGTTTTCTCTGACGCGGAAAAAAGAAAAAAGCTTGAAGCTATTATTCATCCCAAAATAAATGCGGAAAAGTTAATGAAGATAAACGAGATCGCAAAGAAAGATAACCAGGCAATTATAATAATCGATGTCCCTCTTTTGATTGAAACGGATAAACAAGATACGGTAGATAAAGTAGTCCTGGTTTATACTTCACCGCAAGGTCAGGTTGAAAGGTTGGTGAAAAGAGACGGCCTTAGTTTGGAGGAGGCGCACAAGCGTCTCGCATCCCAAATGCCGATTGAGAACAAAAAAAAGTACGCTCATTATATTATCAATAATGAAGAGCTCCTCGAAGAGATACGAAAAAGGGTAAAAGAGATTTTTCGAGAGCTAAAAAAAGAGGAAGCTCAGAAACAAAAATAATTATGATAACCCTTCAAGTTCTTTGCGAGCCATATCTGACTGGGGACTGTTGGGATACTTATCAATTACCCGCTGCAGGATAATCCGCGCATTATCTTTATCTCCCAGGACTTTAAAGCAAATGCCCTGTCTTACTAAAGCGTCCGGCACTTTATTTCCCTGAGGATGTTTTCTCGCTACATCCTCAAAAGCAAGAATAGCTTCTTCTGCTTTTCCCTCCTTAAAATAGGCTTCTCCGATCCAGAATTGAGCATTATCCGAGTATTCCGTCTGAGGAAATTGCTGGAGAAATTTTACAAAAGCAGACCGGGATTCAGGATAGCGACCTTCTTGAAAAATTCTGTAAGCATCATTATAGACTTCTTCAGCATCCAAAGAAGCTGCTGATGGAGTGCTGGAAGGGGTAACGCCAGAAGTGGGCGGTGGACTTGAAGACACGCCTATCGATGTATTTTTTTCCAGAGAACCAATACGTGCTCTTATTTCCTTTAAGCTTTTATCTACCGAATGCTGATTTTCATCAACCCGACCCCTTACTCCTTGCAGGTTGTTTTGTGTTTCATCAACCTGTACCGATAAATTTGCTACCTGTTTTCGTAAATCCTGCAAACTTTGGGTTTCTTTTTTAAGAGAGGCAACGTCAGATTTCAGGGTAGTGATATCCGAGTCCATTTCATTTATAGTTTCGCAGGCGTTAAAACCCAGTAACGTTATGGCCAGCAAAAATAAACGTATATTTGTGTGTTTCATAGGAATAATCTAAAAAAATTAAAATGTTAATAAAAAGCTGGGGAGAATTTCATTCTCCCCAGCCCATACTTTCCTTATTCTACTACTTTA
>DATEXU010000086.1:0-3506 GCA_035256645.1 Thermodesulfobacteriota bacterium
CCTGCGGAAAAACGAAGAAAAGTATCGCTGCCTTTCCCAGGAATTTCAGGTTCTTTTAAATGGAATGCCTGACATCATATCCCTGATTTCTCCGGATTTTAAAATCGTCTGGTGCAATAAGTTGTCTGCGGTTATCTTTAATAAAAAGATTCCCGATATGATCGGACAATACTGTTATCAAATACGGCATAACCGAGCAGGGCTGTGCGAAGATTGTCCGGTGCAAAGGAGTTTGCGTTCCAAACAGATAGAATTTGGAGAAGTTTTCAGCCCGGACGGAGATCTTTGGGAGATGCGTGCTATCCCTGTTTTTAATGAACAGGGGGAGATAAAAGGGGTCATAGAACAATGCCGTAACATCACTGAGAAAAAGAAAGCGGAAATGTCGTTGCGCGAAAGTGAGGAACGGTTCCGGGTGATGTTCGAACGGGCCGGCATCGGTATCGCGCTTGTGGACAGCACGGGACATCCTCAGAAGATCAATCCTGGGTTGCAGAACATGCTTGGTTACAGCGCAGACGAGCTGGCAAAGATGCACTTTACCGAGTTGGTCCATCCTGACGACGCGGAGGGCGACCTTAATCTGTTTATGGAACTAATAGCGGGCAAGCGCGATGCGTATCGGAGAGAGGAACGGCTCATTGACAAAGACGGTCGGGGTATCTGGATAGATTTAACCGTCACCAGCCAGAGGGGCCCGAAAGGCGAGCTCGAGCGCGTCATTGCCATGATGGTAGACATCACCGAGCGCAAGGAAGCAGAGAAGGCACTTCAAAGGAGCGAGGACCAGGCACGAGGTCTGGCGCATGAGAATGCCATTATTGCCGAGATTGGGCGAATTATCAGTTCGACCTTAGACATAGAAGAAGTTTATGGCCGATTTGCCGAGGAAGTCAAAAAACTCATCCCTTTTGACCGGATAGTGATTAGCACCCTTGATTTAAAGCACCAGAGGGTAACCATTGCCTATGTTTCCGGGCATGACATTCCCGACCGCCGGCAGGGGGATCACATACCTCTCGCGGGCACAATAAGTGAGAAGCTGATACGGATGCGGTCAAGCATTCTCATGCAAACCGAGAAGGAAGAGGAATGGGGGGAATGTTTTCCAGCGTTGCTCAGCACATTTCAGTTAGGGATTCGCTCAATGCTTGCAGTGCCCCTGTTCTCAAAAGATCAACTAATCGGAGCTCTGCACCTCCAGTCCTTAACGCCAAAAGCCTATACTGAGCCAGATTTGCAAGTAGCAGAGCGGGTAGGCAACCAGATTGCCGGAGCGATCGCCAATGCCCAGCTTTTCGCCCAGCACGAGCGTTCGGAAGCGGAAAAAGCGAATTTGCAGGCCCAGCTTCAGCAGTCCCAGAAGATGGAAGCAATCGGCAAATTGGCGGGAGGAGTTGCCCATGATTTTAACAACCTGCTTACCGTGATCAGCATCCAAAGCCAGCTTTCCCTTCTTGGTCTTCGGGAGGGTGATCCTTTGCGTGAAAACCTTCAGGAAATTGAAAAAGCAGCCGACCGGGCCGCCAACCTGACCCGCCAGCTTTTAGCCTTTGGCCGCCGCCAGATTTTGGAGATGAAAGTTCTTAATCTCAATTTCATTGTCAGTGATCTGGAAAAGATGTTACATCGGGTGATCGGGGAAGACATTGAACTTAAAACCATATTGGCTGACGATCTGGGGATGGTTAAAGTAGACCCCGGCCAGATAGAACAGGTAATCGTAAACCTGGCGGTCAATGCCAAGGATGCCATGCCGCACGGAGGAAACCTCACCCTTGAGACCGCCAATGTGGAACTGGATGAGGAGTACGCCGGTCCCCATATTGCGGTAATCCCGAGTTTGTATGTTATGCTTGCGATAAGTGATACCGGGGTGGGGATGAGCAAAGAAGTACGTGAGCAGATTTTTGATCCCTTTTTTACCACCAAGGGAAAAGGCAAAGGGACCGGATTGGGGTTATCAACCGTTTACGGGATTGTGAAGCAAAGCGGGGGGAGTATCTGGGTTTACAGTGAAGTAGGCCACGGGACAACCTTTAAGATTTATCTTCCCCAAGTCTTTGCAACTGCGGATGAATTAACGAAGGAAAAGACACGTGAGGAAGTTCCCCGGGGTGAAGAGACCATCCTGGTAGTCGAAGATGATGGTATGGTGCGGAAAATGACAATAGATATCTTAAGGAAGCAGGGATATACGGTGCTGGAGGCAGAGGCCGGAGGAGAGGCGCTATTAATCTTCGAACAATACAAAGACCCGATTCATTTAATTTTAACTGATGTGGTGATGCCGCACATGAGTGGCCCGGAGTTTATTGAACGGCTCAGGCAGGTACGGGAGGATTTTAAGGTACTTTTCATGACCGGGTATGCGGAGAATGAGATCATTCACCAGGGGGTACTGGAGGAAGGGGTAAACCTCATTCATAAACCCTTTACCTTTGAGAAACTGGCGAGAAAGGTCAGAGAGGTCTTAGAAGAAAACTCAGAATCTTCTGTTTAGGACTGTCTACTACACAAAAACTATACAATTCCAACGAAAAGGGGATTAGCTGATATAGCTAACCCCCTAAAATCATTAGTAGCGGGGCTTGGATTTGAACCAAGGACCTTTGGGTTATGAGCCCAACGAGCTTCCAGACTGCTCCACCCCGCATCACGTAATCTATATAAATATTTCCTTTTTTGCGGTTTGTCAATACCTTAATTTAAATTGTCATTTAAAGCGGGAAAGAAAATCTTTTCGATTTTTATCATCCTGAAATATCGTTCTTTTCTCAATTACTTATAAAATTTCGTCAAGTCAAACAAGACTTTTTCGGTACGGCAACGGGCAAGACGCTTTTTAGGCGGTTGGTTTTTGAAAACAGCCGGGAAGGATTTGACAAGCTGCTTATCATTGCGTGGACGTTAATGAAGAAAAAGGAGCAATTTAATTCTGAGTATCTAAACTTAAACTAAGAAATTTTTGTTTCGGCGAGAGAGCCCGATCTGCAACGTTGAGGCTTTTGACCTCGTGAGGGACAATACCGGGCCTCTCACTGAATCATGCAACCTGGATAAAGGATGATGGGTGATCCCGCTTTAAAACGGGATATGCCGAATAATGATAACGATAAGGTGCGGGTTCGCAAAAAGGTGAGAAGTTCGCCGAAACCTTTAAAAGTTCTCAGAGAACAAAAAGGGAGTAGTATGTCCTGAAAAGGAATAATCCTTTATCTTGTTAATATAAAAGAAATTTTTTTGTCTTTCACTTTTCTCTTGACAGGATCATTATAGGATGTCCCCTAAGTCTCCTTCCACTGAAGCGGTGTCTGAGATAAATACTTACCTTTTTCCTTGTTTTTTCCTCTTTCCCGAATACTGCCTCGGTTGCTTTCTCAATTTCTTCAATCGATACCTGCTCCTTTAGCTTCCTTAAGGCCGGCACTTCCCGATCCGCTTTCTTCTCACTAAGGTGGTTATCTATTACTGCCTTGACAAACCCCGTGCTTCCTAAAATCGTT
>DATEXU010000087.1:0-3044 GCA_035256645.1 Thermodesulfobacteriota bacterium
TCCCCGGAGATCCCATTCTGAGGGCGGAAGATCAGGATGAACATACTTATTGACAAGGTCTTCGCAAAATTCCTCGATCATCTCCATAATATCTTCGCGTAGGTTTTCACCTCGAAGAACGCGATTGCGCTGCTCATAGATGACCTCCCGTTGTTTATTCATCACATCATCATATTCCAGAAGATGCTTCCGAATATCAAAGTTATGAGCCTCCACTCTTCCCTGGGCATTCTCGATCGCGCGGGTAATAAGGGGATGTTCAATGGGTTGCCCTTCCTCCATCCCCAGTCTTTCCATAATGGACGCTATCCGCTCAGAACCAAAGATTCTCAGCAAGTCATCTTCCAAGGAAAGATAAAATCGGGAAGAACCCGGATCCCCCTGCCGACCACTCCGACCGCGAAGCTGGCGATCAATCCGGCGCGCCTCATGACGCTCAGTTCCAACGATGTGAAGGCCACCGGCCTCAGCCACACCCGGACCAAGTTTAATATCAGTGCCTCGCCCGGCCATATTCGTGGCAATGGTTACTGCTCCGGGTTGACCGGCATGGGCGACAATCTCAGCCTCTTCTTTGTGCCGCTTGGCATTAAGCACTGAATGTTTTATCTTCTTACCCAGCATCCGACTTAAAGTCTCGGAAACTTCGACTGAGGTTGTCCCCACCAGAACCGGCCGATTTTGGTTTTTCATCTCCATAATTTCATTTATTACCGCCCGGTACTTCTCCGCTCTGGTCTTATAAATCATATCCGGATAATCAGGCCGCCGGACAGGTTCATTGGTGGGAATAACTAAAACATCAAGCTTATATATCTTCAAAAATTCCGGCGCTTCGGTCTCCGCGGTTCCTGTCATTCCCGCTAATTTTTCATACATCCGGAAGTAATTTTGGAGGGTGATGGTAGCAAAGGTCTGTGTTTCTCCTTCAATCGTCACCTCTTCTTTAGCTTCTAACGCTTGATGCAACCCTTCGCTGTACCTTCTTCCGGGTAAAAGCCGACCGGTAAATTCATCCACAATGAGCACCTTGCCGTCGGAAACAACATAGCCTACATCTTTCTCAAACAGGGAGTACGCACGGAGCAGTTGTTGGACATTCTGGATCTTTTCTCCCTTGTCTGAAAATTCCTTTTCTAATACTGTGCGGCGTTTATTTTTTTCGGCTTCCTCAAGATCAGACTCCTCCTCGAATTGACTTAAGTCCGGAAGCACAAACATTTCGGGATCATGGGGAGCAAGAAAATGTCTTCCTTTATCGGTTAAATCAACCACGTTATGCTTCTCTTCGATCGCGAAATAAAGCTCTTCATCCAGTTCGGGAAGCTTCTTATCTCGGATAAAATCCATCTCCACATTTTCGACCAGCTTTTTATATTTGCCCTCTTTAAGAATTTTAAGAAACCGTTTATTTTTGGGCGAACCACGCTTGGCCTGGAGGAGTTTAATCCCCCCATCATACTCTTTTCCTTCGTTCAGGAGATCTTCTGCTTCTTTAATTAACTTATTAACCAGCGTGGTTTGGGCATTGACCAAACGCTGCACCACAGGCTTCATTTCAGCGTAACGGTTGGAAGAGTGCTCAATCGGACCGGAGATAATGAGCGGGGTCCGGGCCTCATCAACGAGGATACTATCCACCTCATCCACAATCGCATAATAGTGTTGCTTCTGAACCTGGTCTTCGATGCTATGCGCCATGTTATCTCTGAGATAATCAAAACCGAACTCGGTGTTGGTACCATACGTGATATCGGCCTGATAAGCCTTCCTTCGGTTTGTTGTTTCCAGATCATGATAGATAACATCCACGTTGATTCCCAGATATTCGTAGATCTTCCCCATCCAATCCCGGTCACGTTTGGCCAAGTAATCATTAACCGTTATAATATGAACACCTCGCCCGGTGAGGGCATTAAGGTAGGCCGGAAGCGTTGAAACCAACGTTTTCCCTTCTCCGGTTGCCATCTCGGTAATCTTTCCTTGATGGAGCACCACACCACCGAGTAATTGAACATCGTAGTGTCGCTCTCCCAATACCCTCCGGGCGGTCTCCCGTACCACGGCATACGCCTCAACAAGCAAATCATCGAGAGGTTCTCCGCGGCCATACCGTTCCTTAAACTCCGCAGTTTTAGCTTTTAACTGGGGTTCGCTTATTTTTTTGATTTCCGGTTCTAACGCATTAATCCGGTCAAGGAGAGGCCGGATTTTTTTCAATTCCCGTTCATTCCGGCTTCCGAATATTTTTTGTCCTAACAATTTAATCAATTTTTTCGAAGTCCTTTATCAAGATTTTTTTAGATTGTCAGATATAGAGGGCGTGTTGCCCAAAAATCAATTAAGGCTATTATGTCATGCTGAACTCGTTTCAGCATCTAATAAGATCAACAGGTTATGAGACCCTGAATCAAGTTCAGGGTGACACAAAACGATTTGGGCAACACGCCATAGATCTCAGACTTTTTATTCTTACCCAAATTGAGCGATTCTTGCTTGCTCTGATGTCCAAACCACGGTAGGACAGCCGTCCCGGCTGTCCAAGAATTCCACCCAGTAGGACAGGCGAGACGCCTGTCCTACTGGTTTTATAATGAAAATCGCTCAATTTATTCTTACCTTACTCTTTTTTAACAAAAAAAGGGGGGGGAAGTGAATTGAAATTTACGATATAATGATAGAAAAAGTCAAGGCAGGTAAAATCTTAGGCAATATTTCCCTATTTTTGAAACTATATCACCCAAATATAAGTAGACCAGCAGAGGAAATTTCATTCTATTTTACTTATTCGAAAACCTTGTCTATAAAGATTTAAAGGTTCTGTCAAAAAAAGAAAGATTTTTAATCTCTACTGTCTTAAAAAAGCCTCCATGAAACTCAACTGGGCAGAGCGATGGGTCGTGAATAATCCCATCCGGGTATATCAGCAACGATTAGAGCTTTTTTTTCTTAAAAAGAAAATTAAGCTCAACCACCGGGCTTCAATTTTGGAGATCGGATGCGGGAGAGGTGCGGGCGCTCTTCTTATTCTTAATGAGTTTAAG
>DATEXU010000088.1:0-2967 GCA_035256645.1 Thermodesulfobacteriota bacterium
TGAGCGTCAGCTTCATGAATGATAATTGCCGCATTCGTCTTTTTCTTAAGATCCGCATTACCCATGATATGATCGATGTGTCCATGGGTGTTGATTATCTTTGTAATCCGAAAATTATTCTTCGCCGCGTCCTCTAAAATAATTTCCACATCGCCGGCCGGATCAATGACCGCTGCCTCTTTAGTTTTTTGACAACCGACTAAATAAGAAAATACCACGAAATCACTCATCTGAAATTGTTTGATATACATCCTTTTTCCTCTTCTTTAAATATTTTTTAAAGCGCTGTAATAAAAACGACTCCCATGATCATGACCAGACTTCCCACCAATCGTTCATCGATATTTTCCTCGTGAAAAACCAAGCCCCCGTAAAGCACGCTGAACACGAGACTCATCCTTTTGATGGAAATCATGTAGACCACTTCCACCCGCGCGATAGCTTGGTAATGCGCTATGGTCATTAACGCATAAAAAAATCCGATTAGCAAGAAAGTTTTTAGCTGGGGCTTGAAACTAAAAGGGGTTTTCATCACCCTGAAAAAAGCGAACGGGGTGAGCACCATAGTTAATACCAGGGTGTAGAACATTCCGAAAAAAAAGGGGCTTGAATGGAGAGTAGCGATTTTTCCTAAAATTGAAGTGACACTATAAAGAAATGCCGCACCGATCATCATCAGAGACCCCTTTTCTTTTGCGATGCTTCGCAGCGGAGCTAAAATTCCTTTCTTCACGTGGTGGAGGTTGAGAAGATACGCGCCACAGGTGATTAAAAAAATTCCGGTTAACCCTGATCGATCCGGGAATTCCCCTAAAATCAGGAATGACGTGGCAATCAGAAATACCGGGGTCAACGATAAAAAAGGAATCGTAAGAGAAAGGGGAGAAATTTTGATTGCTTTGATGTAGAGAAAAATTGCCGTTACCTCCAACGGCAAAAGCATGCCCAAGGTTTTCCAAAACGTCCGGTCTAAAGGAGGTATTTCCCCCGGAAGCATAAAGAGGAAAAGAAACGGCAAAGCAAACCCGAATCTCACCCAGGCAACAACAACTTCATCAGTTTCTTTTAAGGCTTTTTTACATAAGGCATCAGTGGTTGAGAGGCAAAAAGCGGCAAGCAAGGCATAGAGAAACCAAACCATAGTGGTTACCTCTCTCGATTATCCTCGCTTTCTTCATCAGGGCTTGCCTCCTCCGGAGATTCAATTGACGTGTACGTCTTTTTAAAAAGAAAGCGGTCAAACAACTTGTGAAACTCGCTCCAGTTGGACTGATCATCACCGCTTTTGCCCATAACCTGCTGGAAGCCGTTAACCTTAGCGTCCAAATCATCAAGGTAATTGAGCATCAGCGCTTCGATAGTCTTCGGACGCTTGGGAGATCCATAGATATAATCACCATGGTGACTTAAAATCATATGTTTGAGGAGCATCCGCAATTCAGAAGGAAAGCCGGGGATAGCATTGATCTTTTTTTCGATCATTTCCACTCCGATTGTGATGTGGCCGAGTAGGCGCCCTTCATCAGTATAATTAAAAGTTTTTTGAAAAGAGAGTTCATAAATCTTACCAAGATCATGGAGGATCGCTCCGGTCAATAAAAGATCCCGATTAACATTGTCATAGTTATCCGAAACCATCCGGGCTAAGCGCGCCATTGAGAGAGAATGCTCCATTAAACCGCCCAAATAAACATGGTGAAGCGCCTTGGCCGCTGGAGCGGTCGTAAAAAGCCTGACAAATTCCTCGTCCGCAAAAAACATTCGGAGCAATTCTTTTAAATATCTATCTTTAATATCATCCATAATTAATTGTAATTCTTCCAACATCTCTTCCCGGGGAAAAGGCGCAGCCGGCAAGAAGTCTTGCAAATCAATCTCTTCCTCACGACATTTTTTAAGATCACCAATGGCGATCTGCATCCCCCCCTGATAGACGGATGTGCGGCCGGAGACATTGATAAAGTCATCCTTGCCAAAAATCTGGTCATAATGAACCGCCTCTTCCCAAACCCGAGCGTTAATCTCTCCGGTCCGGTCCATCAATTTAAGGCTTAAATAAGAAATTCCACCTTTAGTAATCCCCATATGTTTTTCTTTTACTAAAAAGATTCCCTCGACGTGGCTGTTTTTATTAATCGCGCTGACAAATATACCTTTCACCTTTACCTCCAGTGAGTTATAAATTTAACTTTCTGTTAATATTCTGCTAACATAATTACCACGAGAATACAACCCTAAATCCGATAATTTTTGGTTGGGTCATGAGGGCCTATCGTATTGTGTCACCCTGAACTCGATTCAGGGTCTCATAATACGTTGATTTTATTAGATGCTGAAACGAGTTCAGCATGACATAATAGACTTAATTGCTATTTGGGCAACAGGCCCATGAGACTCAACCTGTGGCGGAGATTTATGAAGCCGGTAAGGTTTTTAAAACCAAACCCGTTTTTTGTCGCCTTTTTCCTCTTGGGTGCCTATTCTATCGCAACCCAGGTACTTTTAATCCGGGAATTTCTCGTTATATTTTTCGGCAATGAACTTTGTATGGGGATCATCTTTGCCGCTTGGCTCCTCTCAATTTTTTTGGGTGCAATTTTAGCCGGCCGAATCGTTTCCCATACTCAGCGAACCCTTGTGTTCTTTATTCTCATCCAGTACATCCTGCTTGCACTCCCGGCGATTCAAATAATCCTCATCCGAAATCTTCGTCTTTTTCTCCACATCCCTTCAGGGGAATACATACCATTTCTCCCGATGATGAGCTCCATTTTCCCCCTGCTCTTTCCTTTTAGCTTCTTTATCGGGTTTATCTTTCCCTTTGCCATCAGCATCTATACTAATCACACAAAAACCATTGCCCAGCGAATCGGCGCGGTTTATGTTTATGAATCGCTCGGAAGCATGATCAGTGGAGCGGCCTTAACCTTTTACCTCATCCTTCATTACTCCCCCTTTCTGATTATT
>DATEXU010000089.1:0-3917 GCA_035256645.1 Thermodesulfobacteriota bacterium
AAAAACGAGTTTTTTGACTCCATAGAGGTATGATAAATGAATGACATGAGCTTGAATCGCCAAGTTTTTATGGATAAATTCAGCGGGAAAGGTGCTATTGGCCAAAATCCCTCCAACTTTAGCGGCAGCAAGAAAAACATACTCCGGAGTTTCTGCCTTGAAAAAAGCTTCAACATCTCCTTGGCGTTCCAGGTTTAATGCTTCATGAGTGCGGGTGATGAGATCAGTATACCCTTCATTCTGAAGCCTTCGGAGAATAGCTGAACCAGCAAGCCCTTTGTGGCCGGCAATGTAAATGCGGGATGTTTTTTTCATAGGGCCTCAGAAAATAAAAAAATAATTTCTTGGAGAAGTAATTAATCAGTACGTACTATGTTCTCTCTTTTAATAATAGTGTGGATAACATCTTGGCAACGTTGAAGGTTAATGAGAGCCTGGATATCTTCGCGCACCATAATCTTCACTAATTCTTTAAACGTTGTTTTAGGTTCCCAGCCAAGAAGCTTTCTGGCCTTTGCGGCATCACCCTGTAAGTTGTCCACTTCAGTAGGGCGAAAGTACCGGGGATCTATGCGCACAATGGTTGAGCCTTCAGCAGGCAAAACAACGCCAGAAGATGATGGTGAAAACGGTCCTTTAAAACCAGCAAGAATTCCCACTTCTTCAACCCCATGTCCGCGCCAGGCGATTTCTATCCCAGCCTCTTGAAAAGCTCGTTCGCAAAATTCACGCACCGAATGATTCTCATTGGTAGCGATCACAAAATCCTCCGGTTTCTCCAACTGCAACATTTTCCACATGGCCTCGACATAATCAGGAGCGTATCCCCAATCTCTCCGGGCTTCTAAATTGCCCAGATAAAGACTTTCATTAAACCCATACCGGATGCGGGCAACCGCGCGGGTAATTTTCCGGGTTACGAATGTTTCTCCCCGGCGGGGGGATTCGTGGTTAAAAAGAATCCCATTGGCGGCAAAAAGCCCGTATCCTTCGCGGTAATTTTTTACCATGTGAAAAGCGTACACTTTTGCCGCAGCATAGGGGCTTCGGGGTGTAAAGGGAGTTTCCTCATTCTGCGGGGGTGGGGAATTGCCATACATCTCAGAGGACGACGCCTGGTAAAAGCGTAATTTTAAACCACTGCGGCGTAATGCCTCCAAAATACGGGTGGTGCCTAATCCCACCACATCACCGGTGTATTCAGGGATGTCGAAACTAACCCGCACATGACTCTGGGCCGCCAGGTGATAGACCTCATCAGGCTGGATATTATAGATGAGGTTGGTGAGCTGGCCGGCATCGGATAAATCTCCGTAATGAAGAAAAATACGAGCTTGAGGGTCATGAGGGTCCTGGTAAATCTGTTCAATGCGTTCAGTATTAAACGTGCTGGCCCGCCGGATGAGACCATGAACCTCATAGCCCTTTTTAAGAAGCAGTTCGGCGAGATACGAGCCATCTTGGCCGGTTATGCCGGTAATAAGCGCACGCTTCATCGGTCACCTCTCAATTGCGCAAGATTGTTGGTATAATACAACCCAAACCTTGTTTGAGCAATCATGTAGTTAAAAGCTTCTCCGCACCAGCAAAATCCATCTTCTGATTTATTATTGTGCTGAGCATTATTTTCAAACGTTGCATGGAGGGGTTTGAGTGTTTTAATACCCTAAAAAGAGGTTTGTGTCAATCTTGGGATATTTGCAGGGAAAGTAATAACATTTAGGGTTGATGCTCCTTGCGAAGCAGGTCATTGATGGTTTTAACCGGATTAAAAGTAATCAGCGGAACTTCAACAAAAATACTAATCCAGTCAGACATGCCCCCGTTCCAAAGGCCGGGAAGTTCCAAGGCTTTTAAGGCTCGGCCGTCTTTTGATTTTTGAGAAATAAAAACCGCATCCTGGTCTACGTAACGCTTAAGGTCAAAGGGATTTCCTTTATAATCCCGGACTCCGCAGACAAAATCCACCGGGCTGAAATGCGTTGCCGTACCCCATATTTTTTGCTGTTCAGCTGATTTCATATCAACCTGGGCGTTTTCCACCGTTTGGAGAGATAAAGAATCATTTTCCCCTTGCACCCAGAACGGTCCCCCTCCTGGCTCACCTTGATTTTTTACCATGCCGCCGATTCGGATAGGACGATTAAGTTTTTTTAAAAGAAACTCCCGTATTGCGTTTTTTGACCCAAGCTTTTTCTCCGGGGGGAGGATAAAAAGCTGTTTTTCGGCAAACTCCAAGGCTTCTTCAACTACCTTGTTTTCTTTCTGACGTTCAAGCTTTTCTAAATACGTAAAAATTTTTTCCTGAATTTGTATGAGGAGTCCTCCTAAAATCTTTTTCCAGAGAAAGGTTTCTCCTTTGAGAGGATCGGGAACAATGTTGTCGATATTTTTTATGTAAATTATATCTCCCTGGATATCATTTAAATTTTCAATCAGCGCGCCATGTCCTCCGGGCCGAAAAACGAGCTTTCCATCTTTTTCCCGAAAAGGTTCATTGTTTATATCTACAGCGATCGTGTTGGTTGAAAGTTTTTGGATTGAAAAATCTACGTGAAAGCGGACGCGGGATTTTGTCTCATAGCGCGCTTTCACTACTTCGAAATGGTGCATGAATCGCTCGTGATGTTCCGGAGAAACCGTAAAATGGATCCGGCAAATTCCTGTTTGGTCTTGCACATACGCTATTGCCTCTACCAAGTGTTCCTCTAAAGCTGTCCGGCAACCCTCAGGATAAGCGTGAAACGTGAGTAGCCCTTTCGGAAGATTAACATAATTAAGACCGCGATCAGTTACCAAGGCCTCGATGAGGTGAGTGTACTCACCCTGGGCTAATACATCATCCATTGTTAATTCTGTTCGGGCCAGCACACTTTTCAGGTCATCATAAAAAGCAAACCGTGTGATGCCATTTACAAACGAAAGAACTTGCTTAGCTTCCTGATCGCCGGCTTCAGCCTTTCTGGCAATTTCCTCACGATGCAGGCGCGGATCACTTTTTAAGGCCTTCATCAGCGCATCAAACATGCGGCTTGCCGCTCCTGAAGCAGGCACAAACTTGAGAAGTCTTCCTTGGCAGGCGCCATCCTGGTGTTTCCTGAGCAATTGGGGGATTTCTTTTTCCGAAATGCTGATTATCCCGTCGCCGAGAGTGCAGGGGCGGATGAGTTTTTGGAAAAAGCTTCCCCGTTTAAAACTCGCAATGTGGGCTCGAACCTCCTTCTCTGTGATTCCCAGAGCCTTCATTTGCCCAAGATCTTTTTTATTAAATGTCAATTGATTCATTTTGTTCTTACGGTTGAAAGAAAATGAAAAGTTTCTCATGGTTGCAATGACTAATTTATCAGAACAAATTTTATTAATTTTAGCAAAATGGCAAAATATGGCAAGGAAAAGTTACCGGCACAATCAGAAGCTTTTGACAGCCCCAAAAAGTTACGGTAAAGTTTTTTTTTGGATGATGAAAAGATAGCAATAGAAAGGGAGAAGCGAAGTTTATATTCAATCGTGTGCGGGTGTCAACTTTGCACTCCATAAGTTAAATACTTATCCCAGGAGCATTGATGGATATTAGCAGAGTCATTGAGGCGATGAAAAAAGAGCCCGGGTTTTCAAAAAACGTAGGTATGGTTTTAGTTCACAATGGTGTAGTCCGGGGTTGGTCGCGCCAGGATCATAAGACGGTTACTGGTATCGAAGTAGCAGTGGATGAGCATAAAGTTGAGGCTTTACGCAAGGAGTATTCCCAGAAGCCCGGGATTTATAAAATTCTTATCGAGTGCCGTTCGGGAAGGTTGCATCCAGGAGATGACCTGCTTTTTATTGTGGTGGCTGGTGATATTCGGGAAAATGTCAAACCGGTGCTTTCCGAACTTCTTGACCGCATTAAAGCGGAGGCAGTGACCAAGACTGAACTG
>DATEXU010000090.1:0-12229 GCA_035256645.1 Thermodesulfobacteriota bacterium
GGGAAAATTACCACTATTGTTCCTGAGCTCATCGTTTGAGCAACCTTCAAAGCCCCTGCCATAGCTGCTCCGCTACTCATTCCCGCAAAGATGCCTTCTTCCACCGCCAACTCTCTGGCCATACTAAAGGCAGGTTCATCATCAATGATGATTCGTTCATCAAGTTTCTTGGGGTTAAAAATTTTAGGAACAATAGACTCATGCATATTTTTTAATCCTTGAATTCGATGGCCTAACGTTGGCTCAATTCCAATGATTTTTATTTTGGCATTAAATTCCTTCAACCTCTGTCCTGTTCCCATTAAGGTAGCGGTTGTTCCCATTCCTGCCACAAATACATCAATCTCCCCTTTCGTTTGTTCAATAATTTCCGGGCCGGTTCCTTCATAATGAGCTTTTACATTATTGGGGTTGGAATATTGGTCAGGCATATAATAAATATCAGGATGCGTTTCAAAAATCTGGTAGGCCCGCCGAATCGCACCATCAACCCCTTGATTTGCTGGACTAAGGTCAATTTCGGTGCCAAAGGCCTCCAAAATCCTTCTCCTTTCTTCGCTTACACATGCGGGCATAACCAGTTTTGCTTTGTATCCTTTGGCGGCCGCAACCATGGCCAGACCAATGCCCGTATTTCCTGAGGTTGGCTCCAATATAATTTTATCCCTTGTGAGTTCGCCACTCTTTTCCGCTTCTTCTACCATAAATAAGGCTGGCCGGTCTTTGACGGAACCCCCCGGATTCGACCCCTCCAGTTTAGCCAAAATTCTCACATTCTTGTGGGGATTGATTTTATTAATTTCAACCAGCGGGGTTTTCCCAATTAACTTTAAAATACTCATTTTTTCATCATACCTATCGTTTGATATTTTTTTATTAAATCTCTGGATTTCAGAATTACTTTTTTATAAAATATGCTAAAAAACTATACAAAAAACCAAATAAAATAACAAAATATTTCTTTCTTGCGTTAACTTTTGTAAATTTTTCTTGACAAATCAAGTAAGTTGTAGCATAAAAATACATTTCTATTAAAATTTAAGGATAAAGAAATTATGGTAACTACACAGCCTACAAAAGATCAGATTGAAAAAGATTGGTTATTGGTTGACGCGGAGAATAAAATACTGGGGAGATTGGCAAGCAAAATCGCCTCAATTTTAAAGGGGAAAAACAAACCCATTTTTACTCCCTATTTAGATACCGGTGACTTTGTAGTCGTAATTAATGCCAAAAAAATAAAATTGACGGGGAGAAAACTTAACGATAAAGTTTATTATCACTATTCCGGTTATCCCGGTGGAATGAAGTCAATAACACCGAAAGATCTTCTTCAAAAAAAACCAGAAGAAGTAATCCGCAAGGCAGTCTGGGGAATGTTGCCAAAAAATAGTTTGGGAAGGCAGATGTTGACAAAACTGAAGGTTTATCCCGGCAAAACGCATCCCCATCAGGCTCAACAGCCAAAAACGATTGAACTTTAATTTTTGAGGTAATAAATTGGAAAATTATTTTTATGCCACAGGCAAAAGGAAGTGCGCTATTGCTCGAGTTTGGCTCCAGGAGGGAGAAGGAAAATTCCTCATCAATAAATGTCCATTGGAGGAATATTTTCCTCGAGAAACCTCACGAATGATAATTAAACAGCCTTTCGAGCTCACCAACACCCTGGGAAAATACGATGTTAAAGTTAACGTATTGGGGGGGGGTATATCTGGTCAGGCTGGAGCCATTAAACACGGAATTGCCAAAGCTCTTCTCGAGGTCAACCAAGGTTTTCGGAATGTCTTAAAGAAAGTAGGGTTTTTGACTCGGGATGCTCGCATTAAAGAGCGGAAAAAGTACGGCCGGAAAAAGGCCCGAAAGCGTTTTCAATTCTCAAAACGATAAGGGGCTGTTATTTCTTAAATTTGCCCTTGACAAAAGGAAGGTCTTCAGCCTTCCTTTTTTTTGCAAATCTTTTAACTCTTTTCTTCTGTAGCTTTTTTTTCGTATTTTTTAAAGCCTTGGCCTTACCTTGTCTGTTTTTGGGGAGTGTGGTATTAAGTTTCATGGGAATTAACCAAAAGAGAAAAAGGCATTGAAGTTAAAATTATCTTTATCAATCTTTTTTATTTTTTTTGCTTTATTGATAAGTTGCACTCACGCCCCACCCCCTTCACCAAAAGCAGAAAAAATACCACCTCTTTCACGAGCAAAAAAAAAGCAACCCCCTTATATGGTTGGCGGAAAAATTTATTATCCCCTTGGGGAAGTAAAAGATTATAGGGAGCAAGGGGTTGCTTCCTGGTATGGGGAAGAATTTCACCGGAAAAAAACATCCAGTGGTGAAACATATGACATGTACGGATATACCGCCGCTCATAGAATCCTTCCTTTTGGAACTAAAGTCCAAGTTACAAATCTACAAAACGGAAAAAAAACTGTGGTGGTTATCAATGACCGCGGACCGTTTGCCAAAGATCGGATTCTTGATCTTTCCTATTGTTGTGCAAAAGAAATTGGCCTCATTGGGCCAGGAACTGCTTCCGTGGCGCTGGAAGTCGTTGGGTTTAGTGATAACGCGACATCGTCTGATTGGAACGGGGTTTTCACGGTTCAGATCGGATCGTTTAAAGAACAAAAGAATGCGCTTCGCTTAAAAGAAAAAATTTTCCTTTTTAATTCTTCTACCCACATAAACACCTACGAAACCCATGAGGGCGCGGTTTTTTATCAAGTCAGGGTTGGAAAATATAATAACCTCGAAGAGACTATCCAAGCCCAAAGGGAATTAGAATCAAGAGGGTTTCAGGATACCTTTATAGTTGCCGAATAACTGAAAGATGGTGAGAACTATTTTCCTTGAATAAAAATTTAAAGTTAGCATATAGTCTTTCAGCACTATGAGATGTGTTGCGCTAAGGGCACGCGGAAATTTTTTATTAAAAGTTCAAAAGTGCTATGTCATATCAAGTATTCGGATTGATAATATTATCTGTCTTTTTTTGGGGACTGACTCCGATTGTGGAAAAAACCGGCTTTTCGCACGCGCAGATTGATCCCCTTATTGCCCTTACGATCCGTAGTTTCGCCACTATGTTAGGTCTGGTGATAATAATTTTGGGAATGGGGAAAACCCAGGCTTTAATTGACGTGAATCCTAAGGCTGCTTTTTACTTTGCAATGAGCGGCTTGCTGGCCGGACTTTTGGGAACCTGGACTTATTTGGCTGCCTTAAGGCTATGCGAGGCTTCACGGGTTGTTCCTATTTCGGCAACATATCCTTTAGTAACCAGCCTTTTAAGTTTTTTTATCCTCAAAGAGGATTTTTCTTTAACACGGGTGTTGGGAACTATCCTCATCGTTGGAGGTATCTGGCTAATCAAATAGAAGGGGTTAACGTTATGAAGAAAAACTTTTTTTCCACCCTGCCTCGTCCATTAAGAAGACTGGCGGTAACTATTAGTTTCCTCGGAATAATATCTTTGTTTCTCATGAGCGGAGGATGCGGAAAAAAAATTTACACCCCCCCTGATAACGAGGTAAAGAGCCACATTATTCTCATCAATGAAATTTATGCCCCGGGCTTCTATGTTGAAGTTGATGGTGGGGATGCCGGATTTTTGCAAAAAGAGCTGGACATTAGAGTTAAACCCGGTGACCATAAATTGAAAGTGTTTAATAAAGAAACCTCACTCTCGCTCTTAAAAGAAATGCAGGAAACTACCACTCACCAGTTTGACCTGAAGGTTAAAGTGGGTGAAGGAGAAGCTAAAGAAATAGTGCTTTCCTGGGAAGATAAGGGTTATTCCAAAGAGGTAAGAAAGGGGTTGCGTCCTACGGAAAAAGAAAAAGGAGAGAAGGATAAGAAAAAAGAGCGTTCAAATCCCTCATCTGGAATGCCTTATTAAACCCCAACAATAAATAGGAAGGGATTCTTCCCTTATTTCATAATACACACCCGCCGTACTTGTTCCAGGGTGGTATTGCCTTTCAAGACTTTCATTATCCCGTCTTGAAGCAAGGTGGTCATTCCTTCTTCAATAGCTTGTTTGCGGAGCTCGGGCACAGAGGCTTTTTGCACTATGAGTCGTTTTATCTCGTCAGTTCCCTCTAAAAGCTCGTGAAGGGCGGTCCGGCCTTTTAATCCGGAGCGGCTGCAGGCTGAACAACCCTTTCCCCGGTAAAGAACAAATTTATCACTAAAAGTAATCCCAAGTTTTTCAAAATCACTCTCCCCATATTCCCTAACCATTACTTCAAAGTCCTTCTGAGAAGGGTGATAGGATTCTTTACATTCCGGGCAAATTGTTCTTACTAAACGCTGGGCCAAAATGCCTAAAAGGGCATCCGCAAAATTAAAAGGATCAAGACCCATATCAATGAGGCGACTAATTGTTTCCGGAGCGCTATTAGTATGGAGGGTGCTGAAGACTAAATGACCAGTAAGCGAGGCTTCAATACCAATGTTTGCTGTCTCTGAATCTCGCATTTCCCCCACCATAATAACATCCGGATCCGCGCGGAGAAATGCCCGCATAGCAGTGGCAAAGTCATATCTATGTCCATCCTGGGTTTTAATATTAGGGTTTATTTGAACCTGACGTAAGCGGTATTGGGTGATTTCCACCGGATCTTCTGCTGTCCAGATTTTTCGTTCAACCTTATTAATATATCCCAGGATCGAATGGAGCGTAGTGGTTTTCCCTGATCCGGTGGGTCCGACACAAAGGATTAAGCCATACGGGCGATCAGCGATTTTTTTAAATATCGTCAGGTTCCTTTCTGAAAAATTCATCTTATCAACCGGAAGCGGCTCTCCCGCTGTTAAAATCCTTAAAACCATATCTTCATTGCCTCCGGCCGTAGGAACCGTAGCTACCCGGAGTTCAATATCTTTGTGTTTATATCTCATCCTTATTTTCCCATCCTGGGGGAGGCGCTTTTCTTCGATGCGGAGCCGGGCCATGATTTTTAATCGGGAGATAAGGGCATTGCTATGGCTTTGGGGGACTTCCAAATATTTAAAACAGACTCCGTCCCGACGAAACCGGATTTCCGTATCCTTCCTTCCGAAGTAAGGTTCGATGTGGATGTCCGAAACCCCCTGATTATAGCCGTCAATAATAATCTTATTGGCTAACTGGACTACTTTACTGTCAGATTCCTTCACCTCATCAAACGATTCTTGAGTGTCTTCATCGGTCTCAATACCTTCTTCCATTTCACCAATAAGGTCTTGGATATCGACACTTTCAACTTGCACCGTCCCTCCACCCCACGTTGGTGCTTCTTCTTTTACGCTTTCTTTTACGGTTTGAGTGGCGCTATTGATAAACTGGATAATATCTTCAGGCAGAGAGACCCAGTATTCAACCTTTTTAGCCCTGGCATAGTTAAACTTCACCCACTGCTCGATCGCATCTCGTTTCTGGATGTCATGGGGATCATCAATAAGAACAATCAGATTGCTCCCCTCCTCTTTCAATGGCATCCAAAGGCTTTTCTTCATAAAATCAGCCTTTAGCTTTCGAACAATGTCTCGGTTAACAATAATTGTGGTGTCAAACTCCTGGTATTTAAACCCATAAAACTCACTGAAGCTCTTGCCGATATCTTGTTTGGAAATTTTGTAAGAATTTATGAGAAATTTAATGATATCCCCTTTGGTCTCCCGAGCTCGGATAGAGACGTCATCTAATTCTTTCTGGGACAGAATATTATTGGTAAGCAGATAATCAAATTTGGTGGGTTTCTTTCTTGCTTTTTGAAGCTGATTGTAAAAGACCAGTCCTAAAACATCTGCCATCTCGGCTACATTTTCCTGGTCTTCCTGAGCAAAAGCATTGCCTGTTTTCTTGTTTAAAAGTTGGATAACCCCCATTAAATATTTCTCATAAAGAAATGGGGCCGCAAGCACCTGTCGGGTCTTGAAACCGGTCTTTAAATCCCAACTTTTATCAAATCGTAGCTCCGGAGAATACCCGGATAGTTCTTTATCATCATACGCGTTGCTTATACTGACTATTTTTCCGGTAGAAGCGCAATACCCGGCAATACTTGACCGATTGATCGGAAGGCGAATTTCTGTTGCCTCATTTCCCTCTTTAATTTTTGAATAGATTTCTTTTTTTGCATGATCAACCGCATAGATGGTAATCCTCTCCACATCAAAGAGGGCAATAATATTATCTTTTAAATTTATCAAAATATCATCAATATTTTCAGCAGCGTGGAGTTGGCGGGTGATGCTTTTCAAGCCTTCGTTATAAGCGATCAGGGACCGGAGTTTTTCTAATTCTGCGACGTTGTTACCTTTGGTCAAGGCCATTTCTGATACTCCTTTTTTGCCCGCTGGTTTGTTTAATGAACATTGTTTTTTAATTATATTAACTTATAACCCATCTAAATTCCTAAGTCAATTCATACCTCTATAAGGTGATAGGCTGGGCGGGCATTAAAAATATTTATTAAATCAGCATGTTAAATTCATAAAAAAAATAGAAAACCCTTCCTTTGCATGGTTTCAGTCATCCTGAGTCCAATGAACAACTTGAAAAATATCGCTTATCGTCAGAAAGAGAAAAAGTCCTCGCCTTAACAGCAGAATTTTAGTATATAAGGTAAAATAAAAAAATGGTTCCTGCATCAGGGGAGACAAAGAAAGTGTCAAAAAGTAAAAAAATGGTAACCGGTGCAGCCGGATTTATTGGGTTTCACCTCTGTAAGCGATTGTTAGAAGGGGGGGATGAGGTTGTCGGCATCGATAACTTAAATGATTATTATGATGTCGCATTAAAAAAGGCCCGTTTAGCACAACTAGAGAGCAAAAAAAATTTTAGATTTATCAAACTCTCCCTGGAAGAAAAAGAAGGGGTCCTTTCGTTATTTAATTCCAAAGAATTTGACGTTGTGGTTAACCTTGCAGCGCAGGCAGGAGTAAGGTACTCGCTTATTAACCCTTATGCTTATCTTGATAGTAACATCTATGGATTTTTAAATATCTTAGAAGGCTGCCGGCACGCTAAGGTAAAACACCTTGTATTTGCCTCATCCAGCTCAGTCTATGGGTTAAATACCAGGATGCCATTTTCTGTCCATCAAAACGTTGCCCATCCAATTTCTCTTTATGGGGCAACGAAGAAAGCAAATGAATTGATGGCTCATAGTTACAGTTACTTATTTGGCATTCCCACTACCGGCTTTAGATTTTTTACGGTTTATGGTCCCTGGGGGAGGCCTGATATGGCTCTCTTTCTTTTTACCAAGGCGATGTTAGAAAATCGACCCATTGATATTTATAACTTCGGCAATATGGAACGGGATTTCACCTATATCGATGATATCATCGAAGGTCTTATCCGGGTGATGAAAAGAATTCCGGATCCTAACCCACAATGGAGTGGCGAAAAGCCTGATCCGGCAACGAGCGTAGCTCCTTTTAAACTTTATAACATTGGAAATAATAATCCGGTGAAGCTTTTGAACCTTATCGAGGTCTTGGAAGCGTGCCTGGGGAAAAAGGCCAAGAAAAATTTTTTACCCATCCAGGCGGGTGATGTTCCTGCCACGTTTGCTGATATTGAGAACTTAATAAAGGATGTTGATTTTAAACCCAGCACTCCGATTGAAGAAGGGGTAAAAAAATTCTTAGATTGGTATCGGGGGTATTATCGGGTCTGAAGAGTATCATCTTGTGCATAGTAGAAAGACTATAGTGCGATGAAAATAATGCTTACTGGTGGAGCCGGTTTTATTGGTTCCCATATCGCCGATCTCCTTATCAAGGAGGGACATCGGGTTATCATCATTGATAACCTTTCGAACGGGAAAAAAGCTAATCTTAACCCTGCGGCATCCTTTTATAACCTTGATATTCGAGACGAAAACTTAGAGGAGGTTTTTGCTCAGGAAAAGCCTGACGTTTTAAACCACCACGCTGCCCAGGTGAGCGTTCGAGATTCAGTAACCGACCCGATTTATGACTTAGAAATCAACATCCGGGGAACTGTTCACCTCCTGGAATTAAGCCGGAAATACGGGGTAAAAAAAGTAATCTTCGCTTCCTCAGGAGGGGCGATTTACGGTGAACAGGATTACTTCCCGGCTGACGAAAAGCATCCACTGAGACCCCTGAGCCCTTACGGGGTAGCTAAACTGACAGGAGAAAGTTATCTTTATTATTACCAACAGAATTTTGACCTCCCCTATATAGCGCTTCGCTATGCCAATGTTTACGGCCCTCGCCAGGATCCTCTGGGTGAGGCTGGAGTGATTGCTATTTTTTCCCGGAGCATGCTAACCGGAAAGCAACCGATCATCAATGGAACCGGGGAACAGACCCGAGACTATGTGTATGTGGAAGATGTAGCCCGGATAAATGTTCTGGCCTTAAAAGATGCCATAAAAGGAACATTCAATGTCGGCACAGGAAAGGAAACAACGGTTAATTATCTTTTCACCCAGATTCAGTCTCTCACTCATGCAGGGGCTCTGGAAGTCCACGGAGAACCCAAAAAAGGAGAACAATTTCGCAGTGTCCTCTCTGCAGAAAAAGCTCAACAGACATTCGGATGGGAGCCTAAAGTCAAATTCGATGAAGGGTTGAAAAGGACAATCGAATTTTTTAAAGCACAAAATTGAGCGTGAGCGCGGCCAGACCTGCCTTTTCGCCGCTTTTAATGCAATCGCTGATACCAATGCCATGATAGGCGCTTCCCGCCAAAAAGAGCCCTGGGTTAAGCGATAACCGCTCCTCAATTCTTTGTATCTTCGCTTCGTGACCAACCATATATTGCGGCATTGACTTCTCCCACCGAAAGACCTTGGCAAATAATGGTTCAGCATGTATGCCCATAATATCCCGGAGTTCCTCGCGAGCGATCGCGATAAGCGCAGACTCGTTCAAACGGGTTAAATGTTCATTTTTTATCCCGCCCACAAAACAACGGATCAGGAGCTTATCGTGCGGCGCTCGATGCGCGAATTTTATTGAAGTCCACGTACAGGCCATGATTTTTCTGTTTTCGATCCGAGGGATTACAAACCCAAAACCATTCATTGGATAAGAGATCTCTTTCCGTTCATAGGCAAGGGATATTGTAGCAGTGGAAACATACGGAAGGGAGAAAAGCTCCGATGAAAGCACCGGGTCTATTTCTTTAAAGAGATCGGCAGTGACAAACGCCGGTGTAGCAAAGACCACTGACATAACCTTTAACAAATCTCCCTTTGCCAACCTAAGAAGGTATCCGGAAGCATCAGAAACTTTTTCAATACTCACGACCGGGTTGCCGGTCAAAAGTCCCTTGGGATTTAATGAAGCAGCTATTGTGTTAGGAAGTGTCCCTAACCCTTCTTTTAAACTCATGAACATGGTGTAGGTATTAGTGCCCTTTTTCACTTTGAACATTTTTTTTCTTTTTATCATTCCGATGATCAAACTTCGATAGCTCTTCTCTAACTCAATCAGCCGCGGAAAGGTGCTCTTAAGGCTCATGGTTTCCGGGTCACTGGCATGAATACCAGCTACCAGGGGTTCGGCGATTTTTTCCAAAACTTCTTTTCCCAAACGCCGGATGACAAACTGTGCTAAACTTTCCTCCTCAGCTGATTTTTTTGCTGGAATGATAAAATCCATCGCCATCCGGAGTTTTCCCAGCAATGAAATTAAAGGATTTTTGATAAACGAAGAAAAATTCGTGGGCGCAAGAAGCATAAACCCTTCCGGGAGTTCTCGTAAGGTTCCTTTGGAGAGAATAAAAATGCGGCGGGCATGCTCATTGGTTCTCATTAATTGATCCTGAATGCCGAGTTTGTGGCAGAGCGCAATTGCCTCAGGCTTTTCGGATAAAAAGCAGTCCGGGCCTCCCTCGATGATAAAGTCATCGTGTCGCTCAGTCAGGATGCTTCCGCCTAACCGGTTTTCTTTTTCCACCAGCAAGAAGGTTATCGCTTTTTTCCACTTTTCGATTTCTTTCTGAAGCACATGCGCGGCAGAAAGACCGGCGATACCCCCCCCGATAATGGCGATGGTTTTTTCAGTGCGCGTCATTATTTTAAGCTACTCGGAGAGTTTACGATGACCTCAGTTAAGGCTTCGATAAATTGAGGGCTGTCATTGAGTGAAGGAGCCCGTTGAAAATTAAGTCCCAGGTCAAGAGCTTTTTTTCTGAGAACAATATCAAGGTCGTAAAGTGTTTCCAGGTGATCAGAAACAAATCCTAAGGGTACTACCAGCACATCTTTTTTGCCGCTCGCAGCAATATCTCTGAGGACCTGTTCCACATAAGGTGCGAGCCACGCTCCTTCTTTTCCCTGGCTTTGGAAGGCAAGATACCATTCATGTTTTTCTAAACGCGTTATCACCCCGGCAATGGTTTTTTTAATTTCATTTACATAAGGATCATCGTTAACGTGTTCTAAGGGAAGACTGTGCGCAGAAAAAACGATGGGGACAGAGGTCCTTATGTTTGCAGAAAACAAATTCAGCCCTGCTTTTACCCTGTCTGCTGCTGCATCAAGATAACGAGCATGCGTATTCCAGGGTGAAACAAAATGCGCTTCCATGGTCTGGTGAGACTCTTTGATCGTCTGATAAACTGCTCTGTTATAGCTTCCCGTAGCGGCTCCGGTTGAAAAAGGCGATAAAATAATGCAAAGGATTTTTTTTATTCCCTTTGCGCGTAGAGTGTTAATAGCCTCTGAGATGGAAGGTTGCCAATAGCGCATGCCGATAGAGACGTCACAGAGCGTTCCCCTCTTTTTAAGATTATCCTGAAGACTTCGCGCCTGTCGTTCGGTAATTTCAGGCAGCGGAGATTTTCCCCCGATAATCTGGTAACGCTCTTTTACCTGATTAACGATAAAAGGGTTAAGAGGTCGGCCAGAAAAAACATTTTTCAAGAAAGGCTCTACGTCGTCTAACGAGTTGGGCCCTCCAAAAGCTAAAAGCAGAATGTCACTATGGTGATAAGATGTTTCCATTTATCGCTTGCTAAGGTCATGGACCATGTTAATCAGCGCGACAATGTTTTTAACGGGAGTTTGAGGAAGGATACCGTGGCCTAAGTTAAAGATATGGCCGGGACGGTTTTCAGCTGACTGAAGAATTTCTTTCACTCGCTCCTTGATTACCGCAATCGGAGCTAACAGCGTGACCGGATCTAAATTACCCTGTATCCCGACGTTATACCCCAGACGTTTCCAGGCGTTGCCGAGATCAATCCGCCAATCCACCCCAATAATATCGCCCCCGGCTGCTTTCATAAGCTCAAGGAGGTCAGCTGCCCCTGTCGCAAAATGAATAGCCGGCACATTGTTGGTAAGCCCCTGAAAAACTTTTTGCGAATGAGGCAAAACAAACTGAGCATAATCATGAGGGCTTAAGCAGCCCACCCAGCTGTCAAAGACCTGGATAGCCTCTGCGCCGGCCGCAATCTGAGCATTAAGATAGCGAGTAACGACCGTAGAGAGTTTTTCCATAAAAAGATGCCAATATTTCGGATTATGGTACATAAGCTGTTTTGTTTTAATGAAGTTTTGGGAATGACCCCCCTCTATGCAATAGCTCGCCAAGGTAAACGGGCCACCGGCAAAACCAATGAGCGGTATCGTCCCGTTGAGCTCTTTAACAACTTTCTTGATCGCTTCAAGCACAAAAGGGACATCCTCGTCCGGTTCAATGATCCGCAAGCTTTCTATATCATCTTCTTTCTGAATGGAGTTGTGAATTATCGGCCCTTCGCCTTGAGAAAACTCAAGTTTAATCCCCATTGGTTCAAGCGGGAGAAGAATATCGGCAAAGATGATCGCTGCATCCATCCCTATGCTCTTTATCGGTTGAAGAGTAACTTCGGCAGCTAAATCAGGAGTTTTACACATCGTAAGGAAAGAGACCTTTTCTCTGATCGCTCGGTATTCGCTCAAATAGCGTCCCGCCTGGCGCATGAGCCAGACGGGGGTATATTCGGTTGATTCTCTCCGGCAGGCTTTTAAAAAAACAGAATTGCGAATCATACAGTCTTTTTCTCCTAAGGAGTTATCCCCTCGTAATAATATCACGTAATGACGCAAAAGACGCGACTACATTTTGAGCGCACGCGGGACCTACAGAAGCTTGGACATTAAAATTTCGTCTACCCACGTCTCTTCAATCCGGTACCGATTTTTACGGACCCCTTCCTCCTGGAATCCGAATTTTTTGTAGAGCAATATCGCTTGCTGGTTGGTGGATAAAACCCCAAGC
>DATEXU010000091.1:0-2622 GCA_035256645.1 Thermodesulfobacteriota bacterium
CCATTGACTGAACAAGTTAGAACTGAGAATAATAATCAACACTAATTGGGCAATTAAGATTTTAATAATTAACATCGGAACACCCTTCTTTTAGATTAGATCAGCTTTTTATTATTGGGCTAACGCACAGCGCTTAATGCGCCGGAAAAAGTGTACTTTAAAAACTTTCTGTAACAAACAAAAACTGAGTTGGCAGCTTGAACATTCAGAAAATCTCCAGCCCTTCCGGTCGCATTGAAGCACATGTTAGAGCTTGTTTTTTGTTAAAAGATTTTAAGTGACCTCTATATTTTAAGAAAAATAGTTTTTATTACAGTTTTGTTTTTATTGGCGCAGGCAGCGCAGCGATTAGCCTGCGCCTTATCATCATTGCTCTAACGCACAGGGCTTAAAGCGCCGCGGTCATGTACTTAATAAACTTTCCTAACACGAAAATCCTGATTTGTAATTCAGACATTCCGAAAACCTCCAGGATCAGCGGTCGCTTTGAAGCCCAAGTTAGAACATGTTTTTTTAGTTTTTACCAAACAGTTTTTATTTAACAGACCAAAATTGTTTTTGCGTTAAGAGTTTTTATGGCGCAAGCAGCGCAGCGAATCAGCTTGCACCTTATCATCATGTTCTAACGGTGAGGCTAATTGGTTGAACCGCGCTCACAAGATTATTATCGATAAAGAGATGATGTTTTTTTAACAATGCCAAGTACCGGCCCGCGGTTCAATCCAATTCAGCCGGGTGTTAGGTCGCCTGCTTGCGGGTACCCGGCCCCGATCGCTTAAAAGGCTCTACTGCTATTCACGTCAACCTTTCTTCTGTAATTTAACGCGTTAATTCTTTTCTTACAGACTTACGAGGACGCTTGATGATCGTCTTTATCTGACCTCCGGGATTGACGCCCGCGAAGGAAGAAGTACATGCCAAGCAGCAACACAATCAATGCAAAGCCAATAAAAATTGGGTGGAAGTGAAAAATGATAACGAAGGGTACAGTGCAGATAAACATCAGGATACTGCCCCAGTAACGGAAAAATACTCCACAAAGCATTGCGAGCCCCATTACAATCATCATAATGCAATTTCGAGTATTTTGGGCAAGAAATTCCTCGCCGACGTCCGGATGGATGAGGTTGCCAATACCAAAGAGAAGGAAAAACGCAGCCAGCACAATTGCTATACCGGCTGTGACCCAGAATGCTGGACTTCCTTTGAGACGCGAACCCATGGTATTCCTCCTTCGTTATGATAATAGTTACTGTCTTGTGACAAAGCGTCGTCAGTTATCGATGGAACTTCAAGCTCGAAATACGATAATGACGGCCTAACGTTTTGCATAACTTGCCGCAGGGATTAAGAGCACTGAACTTCAATTTTAAATCAAAACTTCCAAAAATGCACTGAACTTGAAAATCACGCCAGCGCCCTGCAGTCAAGTTAATGCAATTGTTATACAGCTTTAGGTTCCGAGAAATTTGAAAAATAGTCATCTCCAGCCTGACTAATATCAATTGCGAAATTTTTGAAAATCTGAAAAATTAAGAAAAGCTTTATTTTTTGTCTAAAACGTATAACAAGCCTTACGCCATGGCAATATATTTAATTTAGTCGAGTGTGGCAAGTTTGCCATTCCGGTTAATGAAATTATAAATTAAATCCCAATGCCGATGTGAAAGCCATAAAACTGTTCCCGGTCACTGTTTGAACCGGATATCTGCGTGTAATAACCGATTCCGAGGTTGATCAAAAAGGAGAGGCTACTTCGGATCTCTGCTCCAATAAAAGTGCGATTGGGGACGGTGGAAAGCGGATTTCCCCAGGTGCGAAGGAGTACGATACGGGCTTCACTGAAAACACCAAAATCCGGCATTGACCTGGGGGAAAATATGCCTTGATAACCAATCCCGAGGCGCCCACCCGCAATACCGGGGCTTAGCGAAATGATGAGATTGTGCAGCCATGTTTTATTATCACGGTCTTTTTCGAACATGTGCACATACCGCGATGTTATAGACCAACGGTCAGGAGTTCCCCATTCGATAGAAGTGATGGGTAAAATGACGTCCTGGTCGCTGAGTTGAATCATTCCCCGCCCGTCACCAGATTTTTTTTGCTTCGTGGTTTGCTCCGACTCCTGGCTCCAAACCGGATGGACTATCAAAAATAAAAGGGAAATCACATACGACACCCAGAGTATATGTCTAAATTTCATACTTTCTCCTGTAAATTGGAGTTCTAATCGGATCTACCCGTCCTGACTGTTCTGTTGCAGTTGCTTTCTGGTTCTCCACCAGCAGTAAATAAAAAGTAAAGCTGGTATCAGAAAGATAATTTCGGAGCCAGGGTCTTTTCCAGCATGTACCCAAATAACATTCGCCGTTGCCAAAAGGAGGATGCTAATTGCAGATAATATACCACCGAATCCTTCCCATCGCCAGGCAATGAGAAAACCGATCAGCGCAATGATAAACAGAAATGTTACTAACCCATGACCGAAATCGGGATTGGGCATTTCACCTTGCTCTATCACATTCGCAATGAAGAAGGATAGAGAAAAAACTACAATGAGTGTTCCCAGAATTCTTGCTACCCATCGTGCAAGGGTTACCATTTTTGTTGGCGAAGATG
>DATEXU010000092.1:0-8382 GCA_035256645.1 Thermodesulfobacteriota bacterium
CCGCAGCCTCACTTTTCTTGGGAAGATGGCAACTATTATTACAACTGGTCGGACCAATCTTCATCTCCTTATGACAGGCAATGCACTGCCGATGAAATGCACCCTGAAGGGCAGGCGGATTTTCGTTTTCCTTCGCGTTAACGGCGTGGCACGTGTTACACGGAGGAACTTCCTTTGCCGGGTAAAGCGCGCTATGATGATGGCATCCCATGCATATTGTCATTTGATTACAATGAAAATAATTGGATAGTTTATTTTTCTGAGAGATTTCGGTTAATTTCTTTATGTGGTTATAGTGAGAAAATTGAACGGGAAGATATTTGTTTTCTAAAATGTTAATTTCAACTGCCCCGGGTAGTTTTTTTGGCAAAAGGTTCGCTGGATCTCCGAGCATTGATTGCCAAAACGGTTTATCTCCTGACAGTCGATGGCAGGCAAAACATGAGGTTTCGGTGAGTCCATTTTTTCTTGCCTGGTGACACCCACTACATTGGCTATCGATCTTTTTTGATTCATGGCAGCCAACACAGCTCCGCTCTGATGGGGTTTTATGATAGGCCAAGGCTAAAGAAATATTCCCTCCTTCGGAATTTTCTTTTAGCGTATGACACGTATTGCAATTTTTCATGGTTTTATGATGGCAGACTCTACACGAGGTTGTATATCCTTCATGTTCTTTATGATTAAAAGGTACCCCGGTCATTTTGGCGCCTTTTAACAGGACGATTGCTTGCTCTGGCTGACCGATGTTTGGACGAGGTGTCTCTGTCAGCTCTTCTAAGCTTCGCTTTATTCCCGTATGGCACCCTCCGCACGAGGACGTGCCTACTTCGTATTCTAAATGACATTTTAAACAAGAGGAATGTACAGCTTTTCTGTATGAGATAACCTCACCTTTATCAACTGAGCCGTGACAGTCTTTGCAGGAAGATTTATCTCCCGTATGATGACAACTCACGCAATCTCCCTGAGAAGCGTCAGAATGGAGGTTGTGAAGATAGAAATCAAAAGCAGCCCCCGGCCACGGGGTCTGCTTTTGTGTTTTAGTTGTTGCCACATGACATTTTCCGCAGGTAACCGGGCCGCTGTTTTTACCGGTTTGGGCAATTTCTTTATGACAACCAATACATGCCTTATGGTAAGAGTTCATAAGAGTCTTTTTGTTTTTTCCGTTTTTACTCTTGGGAAAGGAATACGATATATTTCCCTTTTCATCAGGAGCGTGGCATGCCTGGCATCCCTCTTGCTTGAGCGCATGGGCATGCATATCGTGAAAAAATTGGACTGGGGGTCGCTCTGCTCCCGTAAATTTGTTGGCAATCGAAAGTAAAAGGGGCACTTCTTGTGCGGGTTTCATTTTTGTTTCGTCTGACATGGTACTGTTCGAAGCACCCATAAAGAGAGCAAAAACAGTTCCTAACACTATTACCACAATGAGATGTCGCAACCTCTTGTTCATTATCCCTTCCTTTTGCACAGAGCGAATTTAATTGTCAGAATTTTCTTTTTTTCGTTTATTCTCTTTTGGGGAAATGGTCTCTTTTTCTTCAGAAGAAAATGTTTTAAGCCCCTCAGCGAGAACTTGCAATTTCTTATCCACTAAATAATTTACCGTTCCTTCGGCATAGGACCAATCTGCCTGTTTCTCTCCAGCGGGTAATCCGGTTAAAAGTTCAATTCCCTCATCTACGGTTTTAATCGGATAGATATGAAATTTTTTTTCTTCAACTGCTTTGATTACGTTTTTGCGAAGCAATAAATCTCCAACATTCTGGTGGGGAATCATTACTCCTTGGGTTCCTGTCAATCCTTTTGCGCGACAGACATCAAAAAAACCTTCGATTTTCTGATTAACACCTCCGATTGGCTGGATTTCGCCATTTTGATTTACTGATCCGGTAACCGCGATATCCTGTCGGAGCGGTAAGTCCGCAAGGCTTGAAAGAACCGCGTAAATTTCGGTTGAAGAAGCGCTGTCACCGTCAATGCCGCCATAAGACTGCTCAAAACAAATACTGGCGCTCATGCTTAAAGGTTTGTTTTGGGCATATTTTCCCCGAAGGTAGCCTCCCAAAATTAACACCCCTTTGTCATGAGTTTTTCCGCTTAAATCTGCCTCCCGTTCAATGTTGATAATCCCCGATCTCCCCATGGAAGTTTTAGCGGTAATTCGTGATGGTTTTCCAAAAGAAAAATCTCCCAGATCATAAACGGAAAGCCCATTGACCTGGCCAACCACGTGTCCCTCAGTATCAATCATAAGAAGGCCATCTTCGATCATCTCCTGGATTTTTTTCTCGATTAAATTAACCCGATACGCTTGATGCTCTATAGCTTTTTCGACATGAAGGTTTTGTATTATCGGAGAATCATCATTGTCTGCCCAGTAGTTTGCTTCACTGAGAACATCGCTTAACTTATAAAATTTAGTGGTAATTTTCTTTTGCCGGTCCGCAAGTCGCACTCCATGTTCAATGATTGCCGCGATTCCGCCCTTATCCAAAGGCCTTAATTTTTTTTCGTCACATATTTTTTTGACAAATGAGGCATATTGTTTAACGGTTTTTTCTTCATTGTTTAGCACTGTATCAAAGTCAGCTTTAATTTTAAAAATATCTTTAAAATCATCATCGAAGGTATTAAGGAGGTAATATAAGTAGCTATCACCCAGCAATATTACTTTCACATTTAATTCAATCGGCTCGGGTTTTAACGTGGACATGGTAAAAAGATACAGAGGATCAAAACTTTGAACTTCTACGCTCCGATTCTTTAAAACTCTTTTCAGGGTAGGCCAAACCCCTGGTTCCATTGCAGCATCGAGAAGATTCATGACCAGATAACCGCCATTAGCCTTAAGCAGTGAACCAACTTTGATCCGGCTAAAGTCCGTTCTCCATACTCCGTAGCGGGGATCTAAAATTTTTTCAATTCCTCCAAAAAGGTTTCGATAATTGGGGTTTTTTTCAATAATGATGGGAATACCTTTTGTCTCGGAATTGTCCACCAGCACGTTTACCTGATACTCGGTAAATAGTTCGGGAGGGGTGGGAGCGGGTAAGGGAGTTTCTTTTTCATGTCGGGGGAGAAAAAGGGCAAAATTGCTGAGAATGTTTTGAATCAGTTCCGACAGATAAAGGTGTAATTTCTCATGCGGGTATTTTTGTTTGATGAGTTCCACGGATTCATTTAAAAGTGGCAAAACGAGTTCTTTGTCCAAAGCTTTCATTTTTTCTTCAAAGTCTTTTTCTCTTTTCTGAAGCTCAGTAAAAATAATTTCCATCTCTGAAGTAAACTCACCATGTTTTTGGCTCATTCTTTCAAACGTTTCCCGAGGGTATTCACCTTTTTCAACCAAAGCTTCTATTTGTTCCAACGGCATTGGATTTCCCATGACAATAGGCAATATTGCCGGTCGGGTAAAAGGGCCCATTTGAACCTGAACGATAGTGAAATTTTCGCTGGTTATTTTTTTTTCAAAATCTTTGATCATGGCTTTTTGCTTTTCCCGAAAATTTTCGGTAATGGATTTTTTACGACTTTTGTATTCCTCGCTTTCAAAAATTTGGGGGATATTTTTCTCCAGAGATTCAATAAATTCACCCATATCCTTTTTCAAGGAAACTCCCTTCCCCGCAGAGAGGTTTATAATCCTCGGTGAATCAGGGTCTTTAAAATTATAGACACAACAAATATCAGGAGGAGGAGCTACATCATTTTTTTTCGTTTGTTCCAACAACTGCTGGATAGTAGGCAGTCGGTCGGCTCCAGAGAGGCCGGTTACAAAAATATTATACCCTTCACTTTCTATGGCTAAACCCACCTTAATCGCTTCAACTGCCCGATCTTGACCGATGATTTCTTTGAGAGGCTCGATTTCATCAGAAGTTTTAAAAGGAAGATACTCTAATGGGCATATCCATCGAAGTTTTTCAATTGGAACTTCTTCAAATTTTTTTATTGTAGTCATTTATCATCTCATCCTTGTATTGTTTCTATCTAAAAACTATTCAATCTTAATCGTTATGGGAATATTTCTATTTTCCATTTTCGGGAGGATTATGATCAACTCGCCACCCGTAAACTTTGCTTTTATTTTTTCAGCTTGGATTTTTTTGGGGAGTTGGATAATGCGCTTGAATGAGGTGCTTTCTTTTTGAGGGGAGTGAACGTCATTAGTTTTTTGTTTTCCCCCTTTAATCACCAGGAGATCATCTTTATAGGTGATCTCTATTTCATCAGGAGAAAGAGGGGAAATTTGCAAAAAGATTATAATTTCGTTTTTAGTTTCAGTCACCCGCATGGGAGGATAGGAGATTTTTCCCCAAGAGCCCTCGATAAATTCCCTCCCGAAAAAACGATCAAAAAGCTGATTCATTTCTCGGTTAAAAGAACTTAAATCCTCGTAAAATCGCCAGGGGACTAAAAGCATAATAAAATTCTCCACGTTATTTTTGTTTACTATATCAAAAAGTTATTTTTAGTCAATAAGGAGAAAATAATTTTTGTGGTAAAATATTATAAATATAGATATTATTATTTAGCGTTTTTTCTTTCTCCTTTTTAATTTCACCATTCCCCAAGAAGAGCGATAAATGATCTATATTTTAACGAAAGTTTTATTACTGATCGTTCTTTTTTTTATGGCTGCCTGTTCGGGAATGAAGTTTCTTCGAATCGGAAAGATACAATTCTCTATGATGAAGACCCCCGCTTTATTGATTTTACGCAGAAATATCTTGTAAAAATATTTTCAGCAAACGGGATATCGATTTATAAGATTCACTTTATGTAAACTTATTGTCGAGGGGATACAGCCCAGGAGATCTGGAATGGTATAGTTGAAGTGGACACTTCGAAAAGCATATTTTATAATAACCCGATTCAAGGAGGTGTCCAATGACCCAAAAACAAAAGCAATATTCAAAACAATTCAAAGTTGATGCGGTTAAACTGGTAACTGAACAAGGATACAAGGTGGCAGAAGCAGCGCGCAACCTTGGGATCCACCATACCTCTCTGAGGAACTGGAAAAAGCAGCTTGAAACCGACGGCAACCAATCTTTTCCAGGCAAAGGGCATATGATCTCTGACAAAGAGGAATTATACCAGCTCCGTAAAGAGGTAAAAAAGCTGCGAATGGAGCGAGAAATCTTAAAAAAGGCAGCGGCCTTCTTTGCCAACGAGCCGAAATAAGATACGGCTTTATCCGGCAGCAACAGAAGGCCTATCCCGTAACCGTTTTGTGTCGGGTTATGGAGGTTAGCCGGAGCGGATATTATAATTACCTTAAAAAAGAGCATGAGAGTAAAATGGACCCGGATTTTGAGTTAATTGTCAAAGTTCGTCAAATACATTGCGATACCAGAGCCAGCTACGGTTCTCGACGCATGAGCCGTCAGCTTTTAAGCGACGGCTACGCTATTGGTCGATACCGTGCCCGTAGTCTGATGAAAAAAGCCGGTGTATCCGTAAAACATCGCAAGAAATTTAAAAGAACCACTGATAGTAATCACAGGCTGCCGGTTGCTGAAAACCTTTTGAATCGTCAATTTGAAGTCGAGCGATACGATACGGTTTGGTGTGCCGATATAACCTACTTGTGGACCCTTCAGGGGTGGTTATATCTGGCTGTTGTTCTGGACTTGTATTCACGTAAAATAGTAGGCTGGGCGATGAGCAATCATTTGAAGGCTTCCTTGGTCAAAGAAGCCCTCTCGATGGCCTACTGGCGCCGAAAGCCTGAAAAAAGTTTAATCCATCACTCCGATCGTGGAAGTCAGTACGCCGATAGTGAATACCAAAAACTCTTAGAACACTACGGTATGACTTGCAGCATGAGCCGAAAGGGCGATTGCTGGGACAATGCCGTAGTGGAAAGTTTTTTTCATTCCCTTAAAACCGAATGGATATCTGATACCATTTATAAAACCAGGAATGATGCCAGGAGTGAGGTAATCAGCTATATTGAAATGTTTTATAACAGTCACCGCCTCCATTCGTCTTTGGGATACAAAAGTCCAAATGCTTTTGAGAATAATTTTACTTGGCAAAAAGTCGCTTAACGGGGTGTCCATTTTTACTTGACCACTTCATTTTGATGCAGGAACTGATCGTCGAGCTTTTTCAGAAGTTTGAAGAGGCGTGCTACCTGTATAATGAGATCGAATGTTGGAGCGCGCGTATGAACAACGGGGTCAGCCTCGGACAATGAATGGATAAACTTTTTTGCAGACGTGACCAAAAAAATAAACAAGTAATAAAATTGGACAACGTACTAATTTAATTGAAAATAGCTGAAATAATTTTTTACTTGTCTTTAGGTGAGACTTGCCATATAATCTTACCAGTAAGATTATTAAAACAAAGAGAGGATTATTATGGCTGATATTTCAACAACAAAGATGTCATCAAAAGGACAAGTTGTCATTCCTGAGGCGATACGAAAGGAGTTAGGTTTAAGGGCAGGCTCGCAATTTATCGTTGTGGGTGAAAGGGATGTCGTCATTCTTAAAAACATCGCTCCGCCCTCATTGGATGAATTTGGCGATTTGGTTGCTGAGGCCAGGAGAAAGGGTAAAAAAGCCGGGATTAGGAAATCTGATATCGGAAATGCCATTTCAAAAGTCCGAGGAAGACCGAAATGAAGGTTGTTATTGATGCGAATCATGAGGTGTCCGCTTTCACTGGTAATTCAATTGCACTGGGGGTACGATGATTATCAGGAGACCCGGGCACGAAAACTATTTACTGGAGGAATCACACCATGACACATCGGGCTGAGACGAAGAACATGGCTCTTTTCTGCGATTTTGAGAACATCGCTTTGGGGGTTCGAGACGCAAACTACGCCCAATTCGACATTGCCAAGGTGATCGAGCGGCTCCTGCTCAAAGGAAATATTGTCGTCAAGAAGGCTTACTGCGACTGGGACCGCTACAAAGAACTCAAGTCGGCGATGCATGAGGCGTCCTTTGAGTTAATCGAGATCCCACACGTGCGACAGTCGGGCAAGAACTCCGCCGATGTTCGCATGGTTGTGGACGCGCTCGACCTTTGTTACACGAAAGAACACCTGGACACTTTCGTGATCTTCAGTGGTGACTCCGATTTCTCCCCGCTCGTCAGCAAGCTGCGGGAGAACAATAAAATCGTAATCGGTATCGGGGTCAAAAATTCGACGTCGAACTTGTTGATCGCAAACTGCGATGAATTTATCTATTACGATGACCTGGTGCACCGCCGGCCGCCCCGCAAGAGGGGTGGCGGCCGAGGGGTGAGTCGCACGCCGGCACAGGGCTTGACCGCTAAAGCTATCACGCCCGCCGGGGATAAGAAGCAGGAGGCATGGGATTTGATCGTCGAGACCTACGAGGCGTTGGTTGAAGAACGCGGGGAAGGGGAGAAGATATGGGGCTCCATGATCAAGCAAACCCTGAAACGGCGCAAACCTGGTTTTAGCGAGTCCTATTACGGCTTCCGGTCTTTCGGTCAGCTGTTAGAGGAGGCGGAAGCGCGCGGGATACTTGAACTGGAACCGGAAGAGAAGTCGGGCGGTTTTATCATCAAAAGTTGTCATGCGGTTTAAGGTTAGGTTCCCGCCAGAAAATCAGGGGCTGATGATTGTTAGAATACGCCTGCCACGCGCTCGCCGCAGTGGGGACAGCGGGAATCCCTAACGTTGTTTTCGAGCACTCTAAAACCTTGCCTTCGCATAAGCACTGATTACCCAAAAAAGATAAAACCCGCATAGCTTGGCAACTACGTGGGCCCAAGCTATCTGGGTTTTTATCTTCTTTTTCTTATTCGTATTAAGTTTCCCAAGAGGGAAATTATTCCGCTTTTTAAGCGGCTCAAAAGAAATTTTACACAAGCTGATTTTTCAAACAGCTCGTGTTTCCCAGTTATCCCCTTAGGCATTGTAGGGCGCTTCCTTGCTAAGAGAAAGGAGATCTTCTTCCTTGCTTTCTTCAAGAAGCGTCTCCGGATTGCCTTCCCTCTTCTCCTCGACACCTTCGATTGAGATGGTCTTGCCTTCCAGCCCCTCGATAGGGATCGCCTTTTGTGTGAGCCTTTCTTTCAACGGAATAGTAATATCGAGCATGCCAAGTTCATATCGGGCGTGAATTTTTTCACGATCTATGTCCCGAGGAACATGGAAACACCGGTTGAAAGAACCGTAATCAAGCTCTTCCAGGCAGACACAGGATTCCTCAGACACCTCATGCATCTTACGTTTACGTTCTCCCCTGATGCAAAGATGCCCGTCATCCAAAGCTACGACTACCGCCTTCGGATCTACTCCCGGAATTTCCGCCCGCAGATGAAGCTCGTTCCCTTTTACGAAACTTTCTACCGCTGGTCGATAACCTCCGTCATAAT
>DATEXU010000093.1:0-6549 GCA_035256645.1 Thermodesulfobacteriota bacterium
CGAACAGCGCTGGAGTGACGATTGACGCGATCCGTTACTGTAAAGTGGCCCGTGACCGGCACGACGCGGGAGCCTTGCTTCCTATTTCTGCTTATTGCATGAAACACCCCCCGGTACAGATGTATGATCATGAGGCACGAAAATTGATCGAAGAATATATTAATCAGACACCTGCAAAAGAGGGGAAGCAACCCATCAGCATTAAAAAAAGGTTATCAAACCCTTCGCTCTAAAAATTCGGTTGAGACAAACGAATCTCGCCCTGAGCTAATTTTTCTAATGTTTTTCGGTCTACGATCCGGATACGACCATGGGTGTCGGTGGCAATGATCCTTTCTTTGGTCATCTTTGAAAGTATGCGTGAAAGCGTCTCCGGAATAGTACCTAAAAGGCTTGAAAGCTGGACCTTGGTAATCTCTAATGCCAGGTCATCATTACCTTTTTGTTTATCACTGAGGTAAAAAAGGTAGGCTGCTAATCTTCCCGGAACTTCCTTGAGTGATAAATCTTCAACCAAGGCAGTAAATCGATGCAAACGAAGAGACAACACGGCCAGCATGTTCAAAGCCAGGGAGGGAGTCTTACTGATCAAGTCAACAAAAGCCTCGCGGGGAAAATAAAAGATACGGGTCTTTTCCAGAGCCTCAGCATTCGCCGGATAGGAGCTTCCCGCAAAAACCGGCACCTCACCAAAAGGCTCTCCCGGACCAAAGATGTGGAGAATCTGTTCTTTTCCTTCCAGAGAAAGTTTAAAAATCTTTACCCGACCGGAAATGACCACATAAAACCCCTTACCCTCATCCCCTTCAGAAAATATTCCCTGACCCCGTTTTACGACTTGTTCAATGGCGATAGCCGAAAGATCCCTAAGATATTCCGGGGAAAGCCCTTGAAACAGAGGTATGCCGGCAATCTGTTTTATCGTATCCATGGGATTGAACCTTACCTTTTTCTTTGATCTAAGTCAAGGCAATACCCGAACGATCATGGTAAACCCCGTTAGAAGGTTTTCACACGGGGCATTTCCTCCGTGTAAAAAAGTGTAATAATTTTTTAAGCTACCTCGTGCTTCTTCACCCTGTTAGATATTTGATATCTAACAGGGAAGCAGGCATTTCTAACGGGGTAAAATTAGAATAATAAATAGGCAATGCTAAAAAAAAAGACAAACTTCTATGGAATGGACCAAAGAAGCTAAAGAGCGCATAGCAAAGGTTCCTTTTTTCATCCGCAACCGGGTTAAAAAAAACGTTGAAGAGGAAGCACGCCGGAGCGACGCAAAGGTGGTAACAGTGTCACATGTTCAATCCTGTCAAAAAAAGTTCCTTCACCGGTTGGAAGACGAAGTAAAAGGCTATCAGGTGGAGACGTGCTTTGGCTCCAGCGGCTGTCCAAACCAAGCGGTATCTTCTGAAACATTAATGAAAAAAATCGAAACGAAACTCGCTCAAAGGAACATGAAAGCATTCCTAAAAGAAAAAGTGGTCGGCCCGCTGAAATTTCACCATGAGTTCAGGGTCTCACTGTCAGATTGTCCCAATGCCTGCTCACGCCCCCAGATCGTTGATATCGGTCTGATCGGCGCACGGAAGCCTCTGGTGACAAAGGAAGATCCTTGTAATCAGTGCGCGGCGTGTGTGGAAATCTGTCCTGAAAAGGCTGTTTCGCTTGAACAGAACGCGCCGTTCATCAATCAGGATAAATGCCTTTCCTGCGGAAAGTGTATTGCCGTTTGTCCGACCGGGACTTTGCAGGCAAACCACCAGGGATTCCGAATTCAAATCGGGGGCAAACTGGGGCGGCATCCTCAGCTGGGCAGGGAACTACCGGGAATCTATAGTGAGAAAGAAGCGCTCAATATTATTGACCAATGCCTGGACTACTATCAACAAAACTCTTCTAAAGGTGAACGTTTAGGGGAAATTCTGGAGCAAAAAGGTTTTGACGCTCTTTTCGAAAAACTGATTGCAGGCAAAAAAAATGATGGAGGTTGACTTAGGTCAATGAAATCATCAAAAAAGTAGGGTATACTTTTAATTAACGATACGGTGAAATAATGAAAATAACGCAAAACCAAAATTAATTAAAATAAGGAGGTAAAAAATGTTTTGCTATCAATGTGAACAAACGGCTAAAGGCGAAGGGTGCACTAAAGTTGGAGTTTGTGGTAAGCCACACGATGTTGCCACGCTTCAAGACCTTCTCATTTACATTCTTAAAGGCTTGGCTTTGGTTGCTCAGGAGGCGCGGAAACAAGGAATTACTGACCGGGAGGTAAATGTCTTCACCGTGGAAGCCTTATTTTCCACGCTGACCAACGTAAACTTTGATCCGCAGAGGTTCCTCCCCTTCATCAACCGTGCGGTGGCGCTACGGGAAAATCTTAAGAAAAAAATCGGCACGCAAAACTTTCCCGAAGGACCCGCGACAATTAAACCGGAAGCAACCTTAGAAGGATTGATCAAACAGGGAGAAGGTGTCGGACTCAAATCAGACCTCACCATCAATCCCGATATCCTTGCGCTTCACCACACCCTCTTGTTCGGCCTCAAGGGCATAGCTGCTTACGCTGATCATGCCGCAATCCTGGGAAAGGAAGACGAGGCGGTCTACGCTTTTATCCATGAAGGCTTAGCCGCGACCCTGAATAAAACCCTTACCCTCGATGACTGGGTAAAACTGGTGCTTAAGTGCGGTGAAGTTAACTTACGGACCATGGAAATTCTGGATGCTGCCAATACCGGAGTGTACGGCCACCCCGTACCCACCAAAATTCCCCTGGGAGCCAGGAAGGGGAAAGCAATCTTGGTCTCCGGACATGACCTTAAAGACCTGGAAGAGATTCTCAAGCAGTCGGAAGGCAAAGGCATCTACGTCTATTCACACGGCGAGATGCTCCCCTGCCATGGTTATCCGGGGTTAAAAAAGTATTCCCACTTTTATGGCCACTACGGAACCGCATGGCAAAACCAGACCAAAGAGTTCGCAGAGTTTCCTGGCGCGATCCTGATGACCACCAACTGCATCCAAAGACCGAAAGAATCGTACCAGAGTAATATCTTTACCACCGGCTTGGTTGGCTTCCCGGGAGTAACCCATATTGACAATTATGATTTTACGCCGGTGATTAAAAAGGCCCTGGAACTGCCGGGATTCCCGGAAGATACCAACGGCCGGTCCGTCATGTGCGGGTTTGGTCACAACACGGTGCTTGGCATCGCGGGTACGGTGATCGAGGCAGTGAAGAGCAAAGCGATCCGCCACTTCTTCTTGGTCGGCGGCTGCGATGGCGCCAAACCAGGGCGGAGTTACTATAAAGAGTTTGTAGAGAAAGTACCGAAGGATTGTGTGGTGCTCACCCTGGCCTGTGGAAAGTTCCGGTTTTTTGATAAAGACCTGGGCACGATCGGGGGAATCCCAAGGCTTCTGGATATCGGTCAATGCAATGACGCCTATTCCGCCATCCAGATTGCAGTGGCGCTTGCCAAAGCCTTTAATGTTGGGGTTAATGATCTGCCCCTGTCGATGATCGTATCCTGGTATGAACAGAAGGCAGTAGCCATATTACTGACACTCTTATACCTGGGAATAAAAGACATCCGTTTGGGGCCAAGCCTTCCGGCTTTTATTACTCCGAATGTGCTGGATGTACTGGTGAAAACCTTCAACATCAAGCACATCACCACGCCGGATGAGGATCTGAAGGCCATCCTGGGGTGAGAAACATTTAGATGTAGGGGCAGGGCGAGCCCTGCCCGCATTAGGGTGTGCAATTTCTCGGAAGCAAGCACCCCAATAATCTAATCATTGACAACTATTGGAGAGTCATCAATGAAATGCCCGGGACAAGACACCCGCTATTGGAGCGCTGATGCCGTATTTGAAGTTAAATGTACCAAGTGCGGTAATGTGGAAGAGTTCTTTAAAGATGAACCAACCCGCCGGTGTAAAAAGTGCGGGGAAAAGCTGGTTAACCCCAACATGGACTTTGGTTGTGCGGCATACTGCAAGTTTGCCAAGGACTGCCTCGGGGATTTACCGCCGGAGCTGGTCGCCCAGAGGAAGAACCTTCTCAAAGACCGGGTAGCCATTGAGATGAAAGCGTACTTTCAAAAAGATTTTAAACGAATCGGTCACGCTACCAAGGTCGCCCGCTACGCTGAAAAGATGGTTAAAGAAGAAAAAGGAGATCCGGCGGTGGTCTTATCCGCCGCCTATCTCCACGATATCGGGATTAAGGAAGCCGAGCGCAAATACCAAAGCAGCGCCGCGCATTACCAGGAGCAGGAAGGACCAAGCACCGCTCGAAACATCCTGACGAATTTAGGAGCTGATGCGGAGCTGATTGATGAGGTCTGCGATATCATCGGCCATCACCATCATCCCCGTGAGCAGGAAACTATAAATTTTAAGGTCGTCTTTGATGCGGATCAAATTGTAAACTTAGAAGAAAAGCTGGAAGATACTCCGCGCGGCCCGGACAAACTGACGAAAGAAATAAACCGAACGTTTTTAACCGAAACCGGTAAACAACTGGCCGAGAAAATCTTTTTAAAACATGAAGCAGTATAAAGCATGCTATTGTGTGGGTATTGGGAGGGGGTAGTTAGTGTCTTTTGTCATGCTGGACTTAATTTAACCTGCTCAGTACTTTATGGGGGGAATCACAAGTAGCCCCCGTCATTCCGTGCTTGACACGGAATCCAGAAAAACAGATTGGATTCCCGCCTGCGCGGGAATGACACAACAGAACAATTTTGCATAACCAGACGTCGATAAATTTAGATCAACGTAGTGATTAACAGAGGGAAACATCATGAAAGTAAAACGAAAGATCATTGAAATTGATGAAGAGAAGTGCGACGGCTGCGGCCAGTGCGTGCCTTCGTGCGCCGAAGGCGCCATTCAAATTATTGACGGCAAGGCAAAACTTGTTTCCGAAAAATACTGCGACGGCTTGGGCGCGTGTCTGGGTACCTGCCCCAATGACGCGTTGAAAGTTTTGGAGCGGGACGTGGACGAATTTGATGAGAAGGCGGTAGAAAAGCATTTAAAAACCAAAGAATCCCCGCAAGAGAGTATGCCCTGCGGATGCCCTTCTGCTCAGATACGAACTTTTGCACCCCATACGGAAAGGCCCGCCCCAACAAATGTCGTCGCGCAAGAGTCAGCCCTTACTCACTGGCCGGTGCAAATCAGGCTGGTGCCGCCCAAAGCTCCTTTTCTAAAAGGAGCGAACCTCTTAGTGGCCGCGGATTGCACGCCCATCGCTTATCCCACCTTCCACGCTGATTTCCTTAAAGGAAAGGCGGTCATGGTGGGCTGTCCGAAGTTTGATGACGTTGAGGCGTATGTTCAGAAATTTTCCGAAATTTTTAAAACCGCGGATGTGAAGAGCGTTACCGTGGTGGTGATGGAGGTGCCCTGCTGTCAAGGTCTTCCGTTCATCGTCCAGAAAGGATTGGAATCAGCCGGCAAAAAAATCCCGTTTGAAAAAGTAATTATCAGCGCTCAGGGAGAGGTTCTTAAAAGAGAAAATTTGGCCGCGTAACCTGCACCCCCTCTTTCGAGACTGTGTCACAATACGTATATCAAGGCAAATGTCATGCTGAACTTGTTTCAGCATCTAAAAAATCAATATGTTATGAGACCCTGAAACGAGTTCAGGGTGACAAAATATCTATTGTGCCCCCCCCTGATCGCTGGATTTAAGATTGCTTCGGTCGTTTCACTCCCCCGCTCCCTGCACCTTGCTCCATGCGCCTTCTCCTCTTGGACAAAGAGGGGGTTGGGGGGAGTTCCAGCCTCTTTCCTCTCCTCATAATTTTCTCCTATTTTTTAAATTTTTCCTGTTTTTTCTTTATAATATAACTTTTCGGTTTTAATATAATGCTAAAATCAATTTCAATATGCAATTTGCCGATCAATTGTTATTATGAAAAGAGGTCTTATCATGAAGGAAAAACTAAAAGGTACTTTTATTATACTAGCTTTTTTGGCAGGAATTTTTGTAGGCTTCCCTCAAAAGGCTGTCTGTGGGCAAGGTTTTGCTCTCCCCACCTTGCGCTTTACCGGAACTATTTATCCTTCTGATGCTAAGGACATAAAAGGTAGTTTGAGATACCAGAGGATTTTAATTGAAAATAAGGAGTGGATTCTTAAGATTACCAAGGCGGAAGATGTATATAACCCGGGGAAGACAGAATTACAAGTTATTCGGCCAATGCCCCACCACTTAAATCTTCAAGAAGGTGTTAAAGGGGTTCTTGCGCCTTTTCAAAAGCCCGATATCGTCGGCAAGGTCATTACGATTCAAGGGCTCGTTAGTTTTGCTGCAAAGTGGATGAAAGTATATGAATTAACGATTGTTAAGGAAGAAAAAAAATAAGTGGCCAAATTACTTTTTACCGATAATCAGAAAAACGGGAAATTTCCGTTCCCCTTTGCCGGTGACATTTTTTACGACCGTGGCGGCGGTGATGTCGCGGACTTCTCGAAAGCCGGTTTTTTCGAGAAGCCTTTTCACGTGAGCACGGTCAAAGCCGAAGT
>DATEXU010000094.1:0-7088 GCA_035256645.1 Thermodesulfobacteriota bacterium
CCGCGAATGCTACCTCAGGCACCGTATCCGGGGGATAATCATCACGCTTAAACGCGCTCTTTACAAAATCCGCTGAGACTACTTTCATTCTAATTCCTTTCTTCTGATTTCTGGCTACTGGGCGCAGTATTCTGTGCCCCTACATCTTCTGTCTCCTGAATCCTTAGCGACACATCTCCCGCAACGATTTTTTTTCTTTCCCCATCGGGAGCAAGAAGGATAAGGGCGCCATCCTCATCGATTGTTTCCGCAATTCCGGTTTCCTGGAGTCCGTCTGAAAAAATATTTACTTTTTTTCCGAGAATAATGGAATAGGATAGCCACTCATCCCTCAGGTGCGTAATCTCACCCGATAAAAATCGTTTATAAAGGCGATCCATCTCCTCTAATATCCGTTTAAGAATGGGAAGGCGCTTCTGAGCCCCTCCTGTTTCTCGTTTAATCGAGGTAGCAAGAATGCCCAACTCCGGCGCAAGAGATGGATCAGCGTTTACATTAAGACCAATGCCCACCACGACCCATTTCACTCGTTTCTGATCAAGAGAAACATCCGTTAACACCCCGCAAATTTTCCGGTTATTAACGTAAACATCATTGGGCCACTTTATTCCCGCCTTAATTTTAAAAAGCGAGTTAAGACTCTTGCAAACCCCAAGAGAAGCAAACAAGGTCATCAGGAAGACTTTTGAAGGAGCAACTAAAGGATACAACACTACACTAAATAAAAGATTCTTTTTAGGTGGAGATACCCATTGTCGTTTTAGCCTTCCCTGCCCTTGGGTCTGATAGTTAGTAATAACCAGGGCGCCATCGTGAATACCGTGGCCTGCAATCACTTTTGCTTGACTATTGGTGGAATCAATCTTGGGGTAAAAAAATACCTGACGGCCAATAATGGTTGTCTTCAACCCCATGGTGATGAAAGGCGGCAAAAGCTTATCCGGGACGGAAACCAGGCGATAGCCGTGACCAGGGCAGGAGTCTATTTTGCACCCCAGCGTGCGAAACTCTTTGATCCTTTTTGCAATCTCAGCCCGGGAAATTTTAAGCTTCCGGCCGATCATCGATCCGGAAAGAAATCCCGAAAAAGATGCCAGGAGGTTTAAAATTTTACTGCCAGTTTCTTCTTTCATAATACGGTGCAATAATATTATTTATTTAATAGTTTTTTACTACGTTGCATTCTGGTTAATTTTCTTATATCATCTTTTAAAAAAATACCAAAACTAATACAATTGTCTTCTCCCACTTTTATTTTTATTGGAAATGCGCTTTTACCCTCAAGCTGAAAGAGGCTAAAGATGAAAATGGAAAAACACCATAAGTTTTCAATCTGGTATGTATTAATAGCGATTTGGGTTGTCCTGATCGTGCATGATGTGATGGTCAATATGTTCGCAATCGAACACATACCGTACAGCGATTTTATAAAGGCTCTGGAACAAGGAAAGGCGTCGGAGATAGCGATTACGGCCGACCGGATTCAAGGAAAAATCAAGACAACTCAAGACGGCAAAGAAGTGGAAAAGATGTTCACGACAGTTCGCGTAGACCAAAATCTTTCCCAGCTTCTGGAAAAATACAATGTCACCTTTAAAGGGGTAAGCGAAGATAATTTTTTAAAAAATCTTGCTTCCTGGCTAATACCCATTCTCATTTTTTTTGGCATCTGGTACTTTATGATGCGCCGGTTGAGCGCTCAACAGGGAAGTTTTCTCTCCTTGGGCAAGAAGGCTAAGGTCTATATGGAGGACGAGGTTAAGGTAACCTTCAATGATGTTGCCGGAGTGGATGAGGCACAAGAAGAGCTGGTTGAAGTGATCGAGTTTCTTAAATCTCCAGGGAAATTCACCAAATTGGGAGGAAAGCTCCCCAAGGGTGTCCTGCTCGTCGGTCCTCCCGGCTCGGGAAAGACTCTCCTGGCGCGTGCAGTAGCCGGGGAAAGCAAAGTCCCTTTTTTCAGTATGAGTGGTTCGGAATTTGTAGAGCTGTTTGTGGGTATGGGCGCAGCTCGGGTACGTGATCTCTTCTCACAAGCAAAGACGAAAGCGCCCTGTATCATCTTTATTGACGAACTTGACGCGCTCGGCAAAGCCAGAGGCCTTGGTTTTACTGGCGGTCATGATGAGAGGGAACAAACCTTAAACCAGCTTTTAGTTGAAATGGATGGTTTTGACCCTACCGTGGGCGTGATCCTCATGGCTGCTACGAACCGGCCTGAGGTCCTTGATCCGGCCCTTTTAAGAGCAGGGCGGTTTGACCGCCACATTTTGGTGGATCGTCCCGACAAAAAAGGACGAGAAGATATCCTCACCGTACATCTAAAAAATATCACTGTTGACTCGGATGTTGATATTGCAGGCATCGCCGCAATGACTCCTGGTTTTGTGGGCGCTGATTTAGCCAATCTGATTAACGAGGCAACCCTCCTTGCTGTCCGTCATAACAAGGAAAAAGTAAGTATGCATGAATTTCAGGAAGCGGTTGAGCGGATCATGGCTGGGCTGGAGAAAAAAAATCGCCTCATAAATCCAAAGGAAAGAGCGATTGTTGCCTATCACGAGACGGGACATGCTCTCGTTGCCCTCGCTTTGCCCGAAACCGACCCGGTTAAAAAAATATCCATTGTCCCGAGGGGAGTAGCCGCTTTAGGATATACCCTCCAGGTTCCAACCGAAGATCGATTCTTAATGACTAAGTCCGAACTTTTAAACAAAATAGCCGTGTTGCTCGGAGGAAGAGCCGCCGAAGAAATTCACTTTGAGGATATTTCAACCGGCGCTCATAACGACCTTGCCAAAGCTACAGACATTGCTCGAAGTATGGTTAAAGAATACGGAATGAGTAAAGAGTTGGGTCCGATTTATTTTGAAAGAGAACATCAGCCAAAATATCTTGATATCGGCCTTCCCACCGGAAAGGACTACAGTGAACAAACCGCTAAGACCATTGACGGAGAAGTTAAAAAAATAATCGATGCCCAGTTTGAGGTTGCCAAAGAAATTTTAACAAAACACAAAAAAATCATGGATCAAGGTGCAACACTGCTCTTAAAAGAAGAAAACATTGAAGGCTCTAAACTTAAAGAAATGCTTTTAGCTGACCAAAAATGAAATTTTCCTTGCAATTTGGGTAAACCCCATTATATTATAGAGCATGTGGAAATAACGCATTGTAATTTCCACTACTTATTTGGAAATACTTTATAATACCGGGGGCGTAGTTCAGTTGGTTAGAACGTCGGCCTGTCACGCCGAAGGTCGCGAGTTCGAGTCTCGTCGTCCCCGTAAAAATTAAAAGGGTTTAAGATTTTCTCTTAAACCCTTTTTTTATGTTTTTTGAATACATTCCCAACACTCTCCCCAACATCTTTGATGAAAATCAAGGTAAAAGCAGATAATCATCTTAAAGAGTTCCCTTACTCGAAAATATAAAATTTTTTTTAATTGAAGCTAAGAGTGGTGGATTTCTAAATAACGAGGTCCCTAAGACCCCAAGGGATATGGGGCATTAAAAGAATGAACACTTTTTTTATCCGAGGGTGATTTCAAATCGTATGAATTATGGATGTTTCTTGCTTTCTCCAAGGGCGTAGGCAACCATTCTAAGATTAATAATTCCAATTTTCATGATGACACAATCAGCAGGGTCCGTTTGCGATTTTCGTCAACTCCCACGGCCAATATCGGCCGGACTAACCCCGATGGGCCACGAACACTTTTAATGTCGCGAGCTACTCTGCATCCAAAAATGTATTCCAAAACTGTTGCTTCGGGTCTAACATTCATTCCTCAACCGATTTACTGTCTGATAGTGTTTATATTGATTTATATAAAGCCCCGCTGGGTTGTAAGGCGCTCCGCAAAATAAAAAAGGCCTTTTACCTTTTTACCAGTGATTGCACTAAATCCAAATTATCATTGGCATGCAAAACAAAAACATCTTTGGTCATTATATCTTTAACGTGAAGCATATATGTACACCCCACAAGACTCAATCTGATAGTAGCCAGGTCTTCCAGGTCTTCTGAAATTTCGTGATCTAAACCCGGTTAAGGAGGGCCAGCTAATGTGTTGCCCGGGATCTCCTTACATATGTCTTGGAAAATGTCCACAAAAGAATAAATGCAATCCTACTGCCTTTTATTCTGGCATGGGAATAATTCCTTTATCCATCAGTGTTTTTGTTTCATCCATTGCCCTTTTTATGATTTTAGAAGATTTTTTGTAAAGTTCATCTCTTGTCATTTTTTTCCTTGCCACTCCTTGTTCGATTGCCTTCATTCCAACTGCTGTCGCGACACGAGGAAAAATTTCACGCTCATCCATAGTTGGTATAAGATAATCTTCTCTTAATCCTTTATCCTCAGCACACTTAGCAAGTTCATAAGCAGCAGCAATACACATTTCGTCCGTAATTGTTCTTGCGGCTACATCAAGGGTCCCCCTGAATATCCCGGGAAATCCTAAAGAGTTATTCACCTGATTAGGGAAGTCAGACCTACCAGTGGCTACTATTCTTGCGCCTGCCTCTTTTGCTTCCCAGGGCCAAATCTCCGGAACGGGGTTAGCGCAGGCAAGAACTATAGCGTCTTTGGCCATTGATTTTACCCACTCTGGCTTTATAGTACCTGGGTTAGGTTTTGAAAGTGCAAGACAAACATCAGCCCCTTTCATAGCCTCAGGTATACCACCAGTCCTACCTTCACCATTGGATATCTCACACATGTGCCATTTATCTTTAGTTGCAGGGCTGTTAAGGTCATTTCTTTTTTTGTGGAGAATACCTTTTGTGTCAACCATCATTATGCCTTCCGGAGGAAAACCACTCGCAATCATTACTCTTGCGATAGCAATGTTAGCTGCACCAGCACCTATCATAGCTACCTTTATATTCTCCTTTTTTTTGTCTACGACCTTAAGCGCATTTATTAATCCTGCAAGTGTTATAGCAGCAGTTCCCTGCTGATCATCATGCCATACTGGGATGTCCATCTCTTTGCGCAGCCTTTCCAGGATATAAAAACACTTTGGGTTTGCAATATCCTCCAAATTTATTCCTCCAAATGTAGGTTCAAGCCATTTACAAGCTTGTATTATCTCCTCCGGGTCTTTTGTCCCCAGACATATAGGAAAAGCGTCTACACCACCAAGATATTTAAATAATATTGCTTTTCCTTCCATTACCGGAAGTGCTGCGTGGGGGCCTATATCACCCAGACCCAGAACTCTTGTCCCATCAGATACAACAGCAACAAAATTACCTTTGTTGGTATGCTCAAATACTTTTTCGGGATGCTTCTCTATATCCCGACACGGTGCGGCAACTCCTGGGGTATACCAGATGGAAAAATCACTAAAATCCTTAATCCGGCATTTTGGTGTAACCTCTAATTTTCCCCCATAAAAAGGATGCAGTCTCATCGCATCTTCACTTGGCTTTTTTGCCTTGGCTAAAAGCTCTTCTACATTAACGCTCTTTTCCATCTTATCCGTCTCCTTTACATAAATGGCATTTCGCCTAAAATCGTTTGTAAATTCACTTAAGTGCAAACTTTTATACAAAATTGCGGTGATCGTCGCATCATAACTGCGTTTGCCATAAAGGCCCTTACTTCGTAATCATTCTTTGTCGTTCTCACACCCCTCAAATTTTAGTAAATAAATTAACTTTCGACGGTGAAAGGTGGGGCTAACTTTTGAATAAATCCTCCAATCCGCTCCTGTTCTGCGTCGATTTGGTTTGCTGGCAGCTTGAGTAATGGCGGATCAGCCTTCAAGAACTTTACTACCTCTTCGCTAGTAATGCCCCCCATACCAAGCATTCGGCGGTAGAATTTGCTCCCAACCGATTAGCACCATGTACTGAAACACAGGCGACCGCTCCTGCTGCCCAAGCACCTTTTATGGTGGTTGCCCCTTTGATATCCGTTTCAATCCCTCCCATACTGTAGTGAGCCACCGGACGAACCGGAATTGGATTGAGGATGGGATCCAAACCGATAAATTTCATACATACTTCCCGAATTAAAGGCAACCTATGGTTAATTTTATCCTTACCTAAGTGGGTGAAATCCAAATGGACGTAATCAAGTCCTTTCGGCCTTTGAAATTTTCTCCCTTCTAAGATTTCCCTCATCTCCGAGCGTAAAACAATATCTCGGGGGGCCATCTCCATTTTCTCCGAAGCGTATTTTTCCATGAACCGTTCACCCACTGAGTTCCGAAGGTATCCGCCTTCCCCCCCGGCACGCCTCGGTCATAATGATGCCCGAGGGAACAAGACTCGTGGGGTGAATCGTAGCGAGTAAAATTTTGATACTGTAGCAAGGTATCGTAGAGCGTCTGCACCTCGAAAAATCCGGTCTTGTCTGCCGCCAAAGTAGCTCGCGGGAAGCTATGTCCACCGAATGGTCGCTGGAGTATCCTGCCGTCCTCACGCCGGGACCAGGGCATACCTCAATGGTCTAAAATATTTCTTTTGGGCACCTTTCCACAAACTTAAAGGCTACATCCTGATCTGCTAAAAAAATCCGAGCCCTTAATGGTATCCCAGGCATGGAGTTCCACATTATCGCCTTCATCCTCTTGGAGGACTGCGGAGGTACCACCTTCAGCGCATACGGAGTAAGGACGGTTTAACTGTACTTTGGATACCATGCCGATACTTACTGAATCTTTGAATTGTTGAGATATTTCAATGGCGGCCCGGAGACCAGCTAGCCCTGCGCCGAAAATTAAAACATCATGTGTTACTATTTCTACCCTATTTTTATTCACTGTCCCCCCCCTACTATTCTCTCTTATATTTTCCAACATTATTCTTGTATAGATCATTTCCTCGGACATCATTTATAACAATGACGGGGAAATCTTTCACTTCCAGTCTCCTTACCGCTTCTGGTCCTAAATCTTCAAAGGCAATTATTTCAGCTTGTTTGATGGCCAAGGAAAGAAGCGCCCCGGCTCCACCCGTAGCCCCGAAGTAAACACACCCCCATTTTTTCATCGAGGCAATTACTTCTGGGGAACGGTGACCTTTGCCTATCATCCCTCTCATGCCGACCTCCATGAGTCGAGGAGCATAAG
>DATEXU010000095.1:0-11793 GCA_035256645.1 Thermodesulfobacteriota bacterium
ATAAAGCCTATCGTGCCGAAACAGAAAGCTGCGGTTTTTTTGTTTCGGCGGATAGACAAAAGGTTATCTATAACCTCTTTGACCTTTCCACCTTCAAGGTTACAAGGTTATCACTATCAGGGCATTGGAGGTGAATCGTATCACCTTCCCACCAGGGAAGGCTTCCTCCAAACTGAAAAGTTTCAAGGTGGGGAAAAATGTCGTGGTAGAAAAATCCGCACAATCCTCCTGGGTTGTGACAACTGATCTCAAACTTTTCACCTACCTGATGGCCAGCATTACACTGACCTTTCACCCCGGTTATGGTAGCCATAACTCGGTATCCTATTCCTGGGTCCTTTGCCATTGCGATCACCTCCATTATAAAAGAATAAAACATCCGACAACGCTCTCCTACGCAATTTTTAAAACCTTTGCGCCTCTAATTTTTCGTTCCTTAAGTTCTACCAGCGCTTGATTTGCCTCCTCCAGTCTGAATTCCTGAATCTCAGGCTTTATCGGAATTTCTGCTGCCAACCGTAAAAACTCCCTCACATCGCTTCGAGCCACATTAGCAACGCTTTTAATCTCCTTCTCCATCCAGAGATGATCGGGATAATCTAACCGCAAAAGACTTTCTTTATCACTCTCTTCTTTGCGAATCGCATTGATTACCAACCTTCCCCCGGGCTTCAAATTTTTTAATGCCTCCACCACTGTTTTCCACACCGGGGTGGTGTCAATAATGCTATCTATGGACTCCGGTGATCTCTCTTCCGGATCACCTGCCCAGTACGCTCCCAAATCTCTTGCGAATGTTCGTTCATCAGCGCTCCGGGCAAAAACAAAAACTTTGGCATTCGGATAGTGATGCGTCACCATCTTAAGCACCAGATGACCTGAAGCGCCAAAGCCCGTTAAACCTAAGTTTTGTCCATCAGCGAGATTGGTAAGTTTGAGAGACCGGTAGCCGATTGCGCCCGCGCAGAGGAGCGGAGCAGCTTCACTATCAGAAAAAGCGTCGGGAATAGGATGGGCAAAAGCTTCTGCAATAGTGATATATTCCCCATATCCGCCGTTCACATCCCGGCCGGTTGCTTTAAAATCCGGGCAAAGGTTCTCGTTTCCGGAAAGGCAAAATGTACACATCCCGCAGGCTGAAGCAATCCAAGCAACACCTACCCGATCGCCGATATGAAAGAGGTTTGTCTGAGCACCTTTGGCCTCAACTCTCCCTACTACTTGATGACCGAGCACCACCGGCAGATGCGGTGGTGGAGTTCGGCCTTCAACTTCATCCAATTCAGTGTGGCAAACACCGCACGCCGAGACTTTTATCAAAATTTCATTTTCTAACGGGACTGGCTCCGGCAGTATAGTAAACGCCAACGGAAAGGGGTTTTCTTCCAGGCGGCAAAGCTTCTTTAATACCATTGCTCTCATTTTACTTTTTTCTAAAGGATGTTGCGAGCACGCTCCTAACTCCGTTTTTAATAGAAAGTCCTATGGAGTCGAAACGTCAGCTTCTCCATCTCTCTCAATGGTGACGCCACCAAATTATTATCATAATCCTAAGTCCTCATTGATCAAAATAACCTTCACTCTCCCCTTAGGAAATGATTTTTGGATAATCGTCCACGCATTGCAGATGCGCTCGTCGCTTTGACATTCTTCGCAGTGGAAGGTTTTCGCGCACGGAGCCTTTTTGCCAAGCCGCTTGGTGTTAATTGGCGCGACGTAATTCTTTATTCTTCCCATGGCTGCTTCAAGGTCAGAAACAATTTTATTACGCCCGACCAGAATTACCACATTTTTGGGACCAAAAATCAAACCTCCCACGCGGTTACCGATCATATCCAAATTAACCAGCTCGCCTGATTGTGTTATCGCGTTCGTTCCCATGATAAAAAGATCAACGGACAGAGCCGCCCTTCTTTTCTCCATTTTTTGTTCATCCGAAAGGCTTTTGTCATAGGTATCCAGTACCTCGAGATCCTTCCGGTCCTTGAGCGATTCATAAAGCCCGGAATTAATAAAAGTCATCGAGCCGCCCCAAGAAATGCTTTTTGCTCCGGTCCGGGGAATAATTTCATTCTCCACAATTGTTTTTGCGTGAGCAGCATTCTCGGCAATAAAAACCTCAAAATTATTTGTTTCCAATGCTTCCTTCATGTCCTTTAACCGAGCCTGCCAATAGTCTTTAATCGGATCATTCATACCTGCCTCCTATAATTATTTTTTTTGAATTTATTTTTTTATCAAAACCCATTGAAAAAGTCAAGGATTTTAAAGAGTAGGCGTAAAACTGAGACCCGGAGTTTGTATTTATTTAGCAATTTTAAAAATTATAAAATTAAGATATAAATGTTAAAAAATAAACCTCGTAAATTTTCAATCCAAAAGCTGAGGATTCGTTTGTGTGAAAAAAAATTTCGGTAAAAAAAACCCGTTTTCTGGATTAGGAAGAAATGTTGCTGTCTTAGGCCTAGTCAGTTTCTTTACTGACGCAAGCGGTGATATGATCTACCCTTTACTGCCCTTTTTTCTAACCCTCACCCTTGGGGCAAGCGCGGAAATGCTCGGTCTTATCGAAGGGGTTGCTGAATCTACTGCTTCCATTGTGAAACTTTTTTCCGGATGGTTATCGGATAAATTACAAAAGCGCAAATCCCTTGCAGTGGCGGGTTATGCCCTTTCTTCGCTTTCACGGCCACTCATGGCAATGGCGCTGGCTCCCTGGCATGTTTTGTTTATCAGATTTACCGACCGGATTGGCAAAGGCATCCGGACTTCGCCACGCGATGCTCTCATCGCTGATTCAACTAAATTGGAATTACGCGGCAAGGCCTTTGGCTTCCACCGCGCCCTGGACCATTTGGGAGCGATTGTTGGCCCCATCCTCGCTATGGGAGTTTTAGCGTTTGCTCCTAATAATTACCGCTTGGTTTTCTGGCTTGCCGCTATCCCCGCCATACTAAGTGTTATCATCCTCATCGTGGGAGCAAAAGAAATTTCGCCTGAGCATACATCGCAAGCACCATCGCTACACTTCCGCGGGATTGACCGTAATTTCCGCTTATACCTATGTATTGTTTTCTTATTCGCGTTAGGAAATTCAAGCGATGCCTTTTTGCTCCTCAGGGCAAGGGATTTGGGGGTGCCAACCGTCTCTATTCCGATCATCTGGGTGGTTTTACATGTTGTCAAAGCTCTCAGTTCCATGCCCGGCGGCGCCCTCTCCGATCGAATCGGAAGAAAAAAGGTGATTATCTTAGGATGGATTATTTACGCGCTGGTTTACGCTGCCTTTGCGCTTTCTTCGTCCGCATGGCAGGCATGGGGGTTTTTTGCTTTGTATGGAGTCTATTTCGGACTTACCGAGGGCGTGGAAAAAGCTTTTGTCGCTGATTTAGTAAAACCCGAGATGCGCGGCCTTGCCTATGGTGTTTTTAATTTCGCGATTGGTATTGGGGCGCTGCCTGCCAGTATTATTATGGGGGTATTATGGCATCGGGTAAATCCTGGGGTTGCATTCTTGTTTGGCGCCGGTTTGGCCCTGCTGGCGTCTCTTTTACTTTTTGGGGTTAAAGAGAAAAAATTTTAAACGATCGCATAGCAGGAAGACATCTAAGAAAAATTTACATTTTATTTTTTGGGAAAAATTGATTATAATAATTAAATAAGGATTATGGTAATCCCCCAGAAACCTCAATAAGGGTTAAACCGAACTCTTAAAAAATTTTACTAACCATAGAAAAGTCCTCGTTAAGAGAAAACATTGCCATGCCTCAAGAAGAAAAGATTAAATGGTATTTTCGTCCAGTTCCTGTGCTTGTTCTCTTATTCGTTGTAATCGGGCCTTTTGCGCTGCCCCTGCTTTATAAAAGCCCTCATTTTAACAAATTTTGGAAAGTCCTCTTGACGATTGTGGTGGTAATTTTTACCTGTTATCTCATCTGGGCTTCTATAAAAATTTGGGAAAGAATGTCAGAAGTGATAAACCCCGTTAGAAGGGAGCTTTCACACGGGGCATTTACCTCGTGTAAAAAAGTATAAGAGTCTTTAATTTTACCTCGTGCTTTCGCACAGGGCATTTCTAACGGGGTAAAGGAAGTAACAAGGGGTTATTGAGATTATAAGATTTTACAGTTTTGATAATGGCAACTGAACAAAGGAGGACGTATGTTTAAAAATATTTTAGTTCCGGTCGATTTGACAAAAAAAAATAAACAGGCCTTGGATATCGCGGTTAAAATTGCCTTACACGATAAAAGTAAGGTTCATCTTTTGCACGTGGTCGAAACCATTGCCTATACTTCTTTTTCTGAATTCGAAGATTTTTATCGCAACCTGGAAGAACGGGCAAAAAAATATATTGATAAATTGATTACCCCTTACAAAAAAAGTAACCTGCCCATTGAAGGTAAAATTATTTTCGGCAATCGGGTGGTGGAGATCTTAAGTTTTTCCGGTAAAAATAAAATTGACCTTATTGTTATGAATTCTCACAAAGTCAACCCCAAGGAACCAACTGAAGATTGGGGAACGATCAGTCATAAAGTAGGAATCTTATCCCAGTGCCCGGTTATGCTGGTTAAATAAACGATTTTAACCGATTCAATCCTCTCGGTTATCAAGGTATGAAAAAAATAGGTATCTTTCTCTTATTAGCCTTTGTGGTTTTTTTAGGCTACCGCCTTTTTTTCCCCACCCCCACAATCAAAAACATTCATCCCCTTGGTAAAAATATCATTTGTTTCGGCGATAGTCTTACCTTTGGAACCGGAGCAAAAGAAGGCATGGACTATCCCTCCCAACTTTCCCGGATGCTTTCCAAGCCGATCATCAATGCTGGTGTACCAGGGGATACCACGACTACTGCTCTTGCCCGATTGCAAAAAGATGTGTTATCCAAGTCACCTCACATCGTCCTGATCACCCTGGGAGGCAATGACCTTAAAAACCGGGTCTCCAAGGATAAGGTGTTTGCCAATCTCAAAAAAATCATTCAGTCTATTCAGGATCAAGGGGCCTTGGTAGTAGTTGGGGGTATTGATATCCCTTTCTATGGCAGGGGCTTTGGCGATGCCTATGCGGAGGTATGTAAGGAGCGGGGAGCTATTCTCATCCTCAATATCTATAAAGGGCTTATCACCCATCCTGACCTGATGAGTGACCCTATTCATCCGAACGAAGCAGGTTATACAATTATAGCAAAGCGTTTTTATGAAGCCATAAAACCCTATTGTCTTCAAGAGAAAGGAACGTGATGGAAACAGGTGATGTTATCGCTGACGTTAGAAATTTCATGAAAAGCCGGGTGATTCTTACTGCGGCGGAACTCGATCTTTTTACCCATCTGCACGAAAAATCCTCTTCAGCCAAGGAACTTGCCGGCAAACTCAAGCTGAACACCCGTGCCTTAACACGCCTCCTGGATACTCTGGTTGCTTTTGGTTTGATAAAAAAGCACGATATTCACTATCGTTTGACCGACCAAGGTGTACCGCTTGCCGCTTGTCATCCGGACACAGTCCTTCCCTTTATCCTTCATTTAAACAATCTTTGGGACAGCTGGAGTCATCTCACCGAAATTGTGAAAAACGGCCCTCATCTAAAACCAAAACCCTTTTTGGAAAAAGCCGAGGAAGACCAGAGAGCTTTTATTGGTGCCATGCACGTGGTTGGCCGCAAGCTTTCTCAGGAAATTGCCGGTGCGTATGACCTGAAACCGTTTAAGCGTCTCTTGGACATTGGCGGTGGTTCTGGCACTTATACCATCGCTTTCCTCAAAAAAAATCCAATGCTCACGGGAGTGATCTTTGACCTTAAAAATGTCATTCCCCTGGCTGAAGAAAGAATGAACGCCGAAGGGCTGGCTAAACGGGTTGAGCTTGTGGCTGGTGATTTTTATCAGGATGATCTTCCCCGGGACTGCGATTTAGCGCTCCTCTCTGCGATTATCCATCAAAACAGTCCTGAAGAAAACCGTGCTCTTTATTGTAAAATTTTTCAAGCACTCCTTCCGGGAGGCAGACTGCTCATTCGTGATTTTGTTATGGATGAATCCCGCACCCATCCGCCTGAAGGAGCTCTTTTCGCTCTCAATATGCTGGTAAACACTCCGGGGGGTGACACTTATACATTCCGGGAAATTAAGCATCTCCTGAAGGAGGCGGGATTTCTGGAAGTCAAAATGATTCGGACAGGTCAGCAGATGATGGACTGTCTGGTGGAGGCTAAAAAACCTCTCTGAATAAAAAGAGTTGACAATAACTTAATATACCGTTAAAACATCCTCCATATTCCTTCTTAATATACATAAATTCTGTGGTCAAACGAAACCATCTAAATGAAATATAAGCACGCTTTATTCTTATACCCCTATCCTGAAAAAGCCGTAACCGACACCATGATGCTCTTTCCCCCTACCGGTCTCGAATATGTAGCGACAAGCGCCAAAAATCATGTAGGCAAAGTAACCCTCCTTGACTTACGATATGAAAAAGACTTGAGTAATATCAAAAACCTGTTGGACTTCATCCAGAGAGAAATAGACATTATCGGCATTAGCGTTGGATGGAATCGTTATTTAAAAGAAGTCCTCGACATTGTAAAACAAATGCCAAAAAATATCCCCTTGGTTGTAGGCGGGTATAAAGCGACCGAAATAGTTGAAGAAATCTTTGAGGATTGTCCACCGGTAGATATTATTGTTCGAGGGGAAGGAGAAGAGACAATAAAAGCGATCCTAAAAGGCGAGCCCCTTGAAAAAATCTTAGGCATCTCTTTTCGGACAAACGGCAAAGTAATCCATAATGAACCCAGGTCATTGCCTGACGTAAATAGCTTAGCTTCGCCGGATCGCACCTTGCGACGGAATACATACAACTTGATGTTAAATGGTATCAGCGTAGCAAACTTAAGTTTTGACATGGTTCTCAGCGCCAGAGGGTGTCCTTTCAACTGTAAATTTTGCACCTTTAGTTTAAACCCCCTGGGCCAAAAAAGAGCCTATTCAGCGCGTAGTGTCGAGTCGGTTATGCAAGAGATAGAAGAGATCACTGCTAATGTGATATTCTTCAGTGATGACAACTTCTTCGTTGACATAAAAAGAGCAGAAAAGATTTGCGACTTAATAATTGCGCGTAAAATAAAAAAACGCTTTATGGCCCAAGCCCGAATTGAAATAGCCAGATACCCTGCCCTATTGGCAAAAATGGTCAAAGCAGGATTTAAAGCCCTCCAAATAGGCTTAGAGTCTCCGCACGATCATATCCTGACGCAACTTAATAAGGGTTTTGATTCCGATACAATAAGGAAGTCGTTCGCGGTGCTCAAAAAGTATCCTATCTATTACCATGGTTACTTTATTTACGGCAATATCGGTGAGACCGAGGAAGAGATGCTCTATATTCCGAAATTCGCAAAAGAAATCGGCGTTGACTCCATTACTTTTCAAAAGTTAAGGATAGAGAAATTTTCTCCGCTCAGAGAGATCGTTGATAAGACACCTGGCTATCATGTTACCAAGAGAGGTTCTCTTTATTCTGACACCTTTAGGCGCGCGGATCTGAAAACGATCGGCAGAAAAATTAAATTTTCTTTCTATACGCCATCGCGGTATGTGAAGATGTTTTGGAAGTCTTTTTTCGTGGTAAAGCTTTTCACTCTGAGAGAATTCGTGGCATTCTTAGTTGTTGCTCCACGGTTACTCAAGAGCGCGATAGACAGAGAAAGAAAAAAAGGCCGCCTGAGCAATTCCTTGAAGCGGACCTTTATCAAAAATGCTTCATAACCCTGATAGATACGGAGAATAACCCATGGAAGTAACCGAAGCAATTCATAAGTGGGGAAAAAGTTCTAACTTCCCAATGAGACGATAATAAAATTCTCAGCAGCAACAACGATTCGTTAGGAGTTTTCCTTTAGAGCGATTGTCTGCCTTCCCTGAACTAATATTTTGTAACCTTCAGTTTTGAGCACCGGTATTAACAAACGTCCTTTCCCGCCATCGCCGATATCGGTATCGTCAATTGCAATAATATGCGTTTTATTCAATTTGGATTTCGCTTTCAGATACGCTAAGAGATGGTTTTCAGCATAATCGGTATCGGGCACGACATCCCAGCCGTCAAGAAAGAGCAAATCTATTTTCTTTTTAAATTTCTCTAAAAACTTGATGCCATCACCTCTTACAATTTTATAATTTTTAAATTCCTTGCAACTTTTCCGTGCTATCTTTACTGCTGCCCTGCAAATATCAACCGAGATTACTTCAGCACCGGAGGTACACCAGAAATAGGTTGAATGGCCCTCGTTGCAACAGGGGGGATGAATTTCAGTCAGAGGATGGGTAAGAGGACTGCGCATGCATCCAATTTCAACTATTGTTTTTCCTTTAATTGCCTTAAATAGTTCAAGCGTTGCTTCAAGATATTTCTTAGGCTTACCTCTTTCATAAACCTGCTGTTCATAGGTTAGATCTATACCACTATAGACCTTTTCATTAAGATTGAGAACAGCAATTTTTTCTTTTATTATGTTTATGGTGTCTACCATCTTTAACTCTCAACGCCTCATTATTGGTCCTGGCGGTTTTTTGCCGCTTCCTCTTGATTAATTTATTATGTGCATGCTCCGTGATTACACAAGGTTTCATAACGACGGTTTAACTCATGCAAACACCCCCGTAATTATACCAAACAACTCAAATACTTTTTCTAAGGCAAACCCAACTTGTTATAACAAGGATAAGCACGACAAAGGAACGCAAGAAAAATAATTTGCGGATGGGCTCTGTTGTCGTCATACAAGTTAACTATCTAAGACACCAATACAATCCTCCTCAATCCCCCTTTAGAAAAGGGGGATAAAGAAAAGATTCTCCCCTTTTTTAAAGGGGAGTCAGAGGGGATTTCAAAATAAAAAAGGCCTCTCACCTTTTTGTCTGGCAAACCGGCCTATTTTATTTTCATCAATCATAAAAGCCTTTCCCCTTAGAGCCACCTTTTTTTGTAGTGCGATTATCTTTTTCTATGCTTGATATTTTTTATCTTTTTAATCCTAACCAGGTGAAAAGTCAATAAAAAAGTGATTGATTTTTGACTGGTTATCCAAGTGGCAATAGAGGTATTATGAAATTTTAGACTTTTGTCAAGTTCTCCGTTTTTTTTCTACCCAATTGTTTCAGAATACTTTATTATATACAAACAAAGCCAAGGCTTGTCTGGCTAAAAAACCGCTCTCTGCCTAAGAGACTGTGTCACAAGTCCGTTCATGGTTCGACAAGCTCACCACGCACGGACTGCGGCACTTTAAAAATCAAATAGTTAGCCGTTCACCCTGAGCGTGTCGAAGGACGAATGGCTAATTGCGACACAGTCTCTAAGGCATGATCCACCCAAAGATTCTCTCACAAACAATTTCAGGCCCGGCCGGAGCTGGATTAAACGAATTTAAAAACATGAAAAGGAAGCAATGAACGAAACGCATATCGAACGACTTTCAACAGAACTCAGCTTTACACCACAACAGGTAAAGGCAACCGCCCTGCTTCTTGAAGAAGGAGCAACCATCCCTTTTATTGCCCGTTATCGAAAAGAAGCCACCAACTCTCTGGACGAAGTGGCGATTACCGCAATCCGGGATCGGCTTGCGCAGCTCGGCGAACTGGACAGCCGCAGAGAAGCTATTTTGCGCTCCCTCGAAGAGCGAGAACTTTTGACTGATGAGCTAAAAGATAAACTCGTTGCCGCTCAAACCATGGCCGTGCTGGAGGATATTTACCTTCCCTTTCGACCCAAACGCAGAACGCGGGCTACGATCGCCCGGGAGAAAGGGCTCGAACCTCTGGCACAGCGAATTTTCGCGCAGGATGGCAGTGATCCGCTCAAAGAGGCTCACGCCTTTATCAACCCGGAAAAGGAAATCAATTCCGCTGAGGAAGCGCTTGCCGGTGCTCGGGACATTATCGCTGAGTGGATCAGTGAAGATGCTGCCGCACGAGCCGCGATGAGAGAGTTTTTTCTCCAAAAGGCCGTGTTCAGGACAAAGATCATCTCAGAAAAAGAACAGGAAGGAATCAAATACCAGGATTACTTTGACTGGGAAGAACCGGTGAATGCGGCTCCCTCTCACCGGATTCTCGCGATGAGACGGGGAGAGAATGAAGGATTTCTGACGCTTCGCGTGTCACCCCCCGAGCAGGAAGCGCTTGCTCTCCTGGAGCCGTTTTTCATTAAAGGAACTACTCAAGCCTCTGAACAGGTGAAACAGGCGCTTGACGATAGTTTTTCTCGCCTCCTTTATCCCTCGATGGAAACAGAAATCCGGATGGTCACTAAAAAGCGCGCGGATGAAGAAGCGATCCGGGTATTTGTCGAAAACCTCCGCCAGCTCCTTCTGGCTTCGCCCCTGGGCCAGAAAAATGTGCTTGCTATTGATCCCGGTATTCGGACCGGCTGCAAAGTGGTCTGCCTCGACCGGCAGGGAAAGCTTCTGCATACGGATACGATTTTTCTCCATCAATCCGAGCACGCGAAAGCCAAAGCAGCGGAGACTCTGATCGCGCTCTGCCGGCGTTTTCAGGTGGAGGCAATCGCGGTGGGAAACGGAACCGGTGGGAGGGAAACCGAGGCTTTTGTGAAAGGGCTCGATCCGCTCAAGAAAATTCCGGTGATCATCGTCAATGAGAGCGGAGCATCCATATATTCTGCCTCTGAAGTGGCCCGGGAGGAATTTCCTGATTACGATGTTACCGTGCGCGGTTCGGTTTCCATTGGACGGCGCCTCATGGACCCCCTTGCCGAATTGGTAAAGATCGATCCCAAGTCAATCGGAGTCGGGCAGTACCAGCATGATGTTGATCAGAACGCATTGAAACGGAGCCTCGATGATGTGGTGATGAGCTGTGTTAATGCGGTAGGCGTTGAGGTTAATACTGCCAGCAAACAACTCCTCACGTATGTTTCCGGGTTGGGGCCGCAGCTCGCCAAAGCGATCGTGGCATACCGGAACGAACACGGTCCGTTTGACGCGCGGGAGAAATTGAAAAAAGTTCCCCGTTTGGGTCCAAAGGCGTTCGAGCAAGCAGCCGGATTCTTAAGAATCCATGAGGCCGAAAACCCGCTCGACGCAAGCGCTGTTCATCCGGAAAGTTACCCGATCGTCGAAGCAATGGCACGAGACCTCGGATGCTCGTTAAACGACATGATGAAAAATGAGGGGTTGCGCAAGCGCATTGACATGAACACGTACATAACCGAAAAAGTGGGGCTGCCCACTCTCACTGATATTCTGAGCGAACTGGCTAAACCTGGCCGCGACCCCCGGGAGATTTTTGAGGCTTTTGCCTTTACCGAAGGAGTTGAAAAAATTGAGGATGTAAAGCCCGGCATGAAACTTCCGGGCATTGTCACCAACATTACCGCTTTTGGCGCTTTTGTGGATATCGGTGTGCATCAGGACGGCCTCGTACACATCAGCGAACTGGCAAACCGTTTCGTAAAAAATCCCAACGAAGTGGTAAAGGTCCACCAGAAGGTGATGGCGACCGTGCTTGAGGTTAACGTTGAGCGAAAACGCATTTCCCTTTCCCTGCGGGATAATTCTTTAATGACCGCTAAGCGGCGAGAAGAAAATAAGTTCAGTGATGGAAAAGGAACCTGCGTAAGAGTGCGCCCCGCAAAATTAAAAAAATAATTAACCGCAGGAGAAAACGCACCACGCGCTCTTTAAAAACTATCAGAGACCAATTTTTATTTTTTGTATTGATGGCATAACCGAAGCAAAACGAATTTTGAAGCGAGATAA
>DATEXU010000096.1:0-2600 GCA_035256645.1 Thermodesulfobacteriota bacterium
GTTCGGCATTAAAGCTATGGATGATCTGAGGTGAAAACCGCATCACCTGCTCAGGCCTGTCTTTATGGGAATTAAAAAGAGCAACCTCATAGCCTTGTTTGACCAAACCCTTCTGCAGGCGGTCAGCCAGAATGCTGTTTCCGCAATAATCCGGGAGCGTAAAAGGACTGACGAGAGCTGCCTTAATCATAATCCTTGCAGATCGTGAAAAGAGATTAATGTAATCTGTTCATGCTTCAGGGCCGCAAGCGCCTCCGGGTTGCTCAGGGCCGCAAGTTCTTCTTCATGCTGTGATTGTGAGGAAAGCGGCATTGAAACATTCCGGTATCCCGGGTGACACATTAGTTCGGTAGTACCCGGAGGAAGGTTTCGAAAAAAAATTCGGAGCGATTCACTTTCACCAACCCGGGGAAACTGAATTCCGGCAAAATGCTCCGGAAAAAGGAGACCAAAGGATTTAAACATAAAAGAGGCCCGCCTGGCAAGCAAGCCGAAAAAATATTTCTTGAAGGCTTTGGGCTGAAAATAATGCCCGGGATTTTGGAATTTCTCCAGCGGCATTCGGATTTTTTTTATGTCAAAATCCCGCGCCAGACGCGCCGTTACTTCAGCAATACCGGGGAAGATATGAAGGTGGTTGTTTCCGTCAAGATGGTCAGGCTCAACACCCAGTTCCCGCAAGCGATCAATCTGGGCGGCAAACTCCTCTTCAACCTCTTTGAGGTCATACTGATGAAGCAAAGCGCGGCGCCAGGCGTTTTTCTTTTTGAAAAATTGATTGGTTTCATCGACCAGGGATGTAGCTCGCCTGGTTATGGGCGCGCCTTTGGTGAGATTAAGGTGAGCGCCGATCCGGGAGCCAAATACGGCCTTAAGCGTTGACACGCTCTCCGCGTTAAAAGGTAGATTAGCAATAACCGAGACACTGGTAACAATACCTTTTTCCCCGGCCTCTAAAATGCCTCGGTTCCTTTCTTCATCCGAATTAAAATCGTCAGCATTCACAATGAGATTTCGTGCGGCCATTGTTTAACCCTTAGTCTAATCCAAGAATAAAACAGGTAACTATCCTCTTTCTCCTTTTGGGACGAAGAGGGAACTTTTAAGAAAAATTTTACTTCAACAAATCCCTCCTGAACCTCCCTTTGCTAAAAGGGAGGAATGCTCGCTTCTCCCCTTTTGCAAAGGGGAGTCAGAGGGGATTATGAATATTCGCAATAACAGGTAATTTAACTGCGTACTCTGCTTGTCGCTGAATTTAACCCTTGGCTCCTTCCAGACCAAATTGAAAAAAAGGAATATACTTTTGCGCTTGCGTGTCCCAGGTCCACTTTTCCTCAATGGTTTTTCTCGCCTGCCTTCCCATCTCAATCCGCGCATCTTGTCTGTCCCGAAGCCGTATTACTGCCTCGCGAATCGCCGGTATCGTGCGCTCAATCAGAATCCCGTTTACTCCATCCGCGATAAATTCCGGAGCAACTCCCACGCGCGTTGAGATAACCGGTATACCGCAGGCTGAAGCTTCTAAAATCGGATGGGGGCCGCCTTCAGTGCGGCTGGCACAGATATAGGCATCAAGCCCCTGATAAAAAGGAATCATTTCTTTATGGGTGCGCCATGTGGTTTCCCGGTCAGCCATTGTGAATGTGACTCCTGAGAGGCCCTCCAAAGCCGGGAGGATAAAGTCTTCAATCCCTCGTTTTCCCGGATGGTTTGTTCGTGAGCCGGCCCAGCCAAGGATGAGTTTCCCCGGAGGAGAAGAAACTGGTCCTCCTGGCCGCGGATGAAATAACCGGTGGTCCACTCCATGAGGGGTGTGGAACAGAGCAGGGTGCAGAGGTTTGAAAATATCATAAAGAATAAGCGAAGGCACATTGAGGGCTTTGAATTGCTGTAAAAAATCTATGGTCTCGGAAGAAGGCGGGAGCCCCTGACCACCATCCCATTTAAAGTGACAGCGGATTCCGGTAATCGTATTTTTGGGGAGCTTTACCTTAAGTCCGGCCTGCTTCACTTGAGGGAAGTCGGTAAGGTAAAGAAGGTCAAAATTCCCTTCCCTGATTTTTTCTTCAGCATTGTGATTAAAGGCTTTTTCAGACTCAAAGAGGTGGTTTAGGCGCTGAATAACATTATCCGCCGCGCGCTCTAAAGCCCAGCCCGGAACATCAGGGATTATGAGGATTTTGGGTTTCATAGAAAATTGCTCATATAAAAAGATGTAATAATTATTTTAAACCTATTGTAACCTAAATTTAGTAATGTTCAACCCCGTCTCAAAAACTTGTTTAAACAATTACCCCGGAAGGGTCCAAAGCTCTTTTTTACTTGTTAGTTTCAAATCATTTTGATAAAATTGCAAAAAAGCTAATAATTTGATAAAGTTGTTTTAGCTTCTTAATTCCCTGGGAGCGCGCTGGCTGTCGGGTTGCCTTTGTTTGTTTCCCCCGGAAAAGAGAATCCCGAGAGGCTGAAAACGAACGTTCGAGGGTAATTACTACAAACGCATTAAATGAGATGCTGAAACGCATTCAGCATGACAAAATAAGGAGTGTCATTCCGAACTTGTTTCGGAATCTAAAAACGTTGCTAATGTAAACAAA
>DATEXU010000097.1:0-4336 GCA_035256645.1 Thermodesulfobacteriota bacterium
TTCAATGATGGTTTTTAAAAACGGAAACAGGAGAGCACCGATAAAAAGAGAGGTTGCCAAAGGATGGTGCGTGAAAAAGAACTGAACTTGATGAGACTTAAGCAGCAGGACACTACTGTGCACAAGCGCCATGAAAACCCCGCTATACACGGCTCCCTTTACGCACCCATTCCGGAAATGTTCCGTTCCCCAATACCACGTCGGCTTCTTGCCGTGCATGACGTCCAGAAGAATACCGGTCAAAAGATACACCTGCCCCCACAGCCCGGCCTGGGAAGCCATGGTAGCCGCAAGCACCAAAGCCATTCTAAAGATAAACGGCGAAGACGCTGCGCCGGCAAGACAACCCCCGTTGGCGATGGCCGGAGTCAGCCCGCACCATAAAGCGCTGGTAATTAATAAAGCATGCACCCGGCCGTCCCGCACCAGGCGTCCGGCAATAAGAATGCTCACCAGGCCGGCAACTCCCTCGTTAAATACTGTTAAAACAATCACCCGGCCCAAAGCCTGAAAAAACTCCGGTGAAGCCTTCATGCCGAACATCAAGGCTGAGCCGGTTTGTTGAAGCAGCGCCGGGGACTGTAAAAGAAGCAGCCAATTAAAAAGAACCGGGGCGGCAAGCACCCCAGCGGCATGCAGGGATTTTTCGCGGCTGCTGGTCGTAGCGAGAGAAAAAACGATCAGTCCAAAATAAATAACGATGACCAGCGCGGCGGCAAAATCGGTGAACGTAAAAATCTCGCCCCACGAAGCCGGCGCTTGCCATATCCGCAAAGTACCACGCACTGATAAGACCAGAAGTCCCGTGACGAGAAAATCCTGGATCGCTTCCCGGAAAGTGAGAAACCTCCCGGTCAAGGAATAGGTAAGAATCGCGGTGGCAAGCACGCCGGACACAGCGGCAATAAGCGCCTTTGCCGCTGTGCCTCCCTGGTAGGCAATCAGAACAGTGCCTGCCATGGAGACTATCGCCCCAGCGGAAAGCATCGCATGAACTAATAGTCTTTTCCGATGGACAACACGTCGGTTTTGATCCATGGTCATCTCCTGTAATAATCAAGCCCTTGCAAGTACCAAGAATAATCAGGCTTTCAGCCAGTTAAGCATATCAACAGACTGAGCGGTAAACCCCGTTAGAAGGATTGCACACGGGACATTCATCCCGTTAGAAAATTCTCTAATGGGATTTACTCCGTGTGAAAAAATGTAAAAAAAAAATTTTTTTTAAGTTTCCCCCGTGCTTCTTCACCCTGTTAGAGATTTGAAATCTAACAGGAAAAGCGGGGCATTTCTAACGGGGTAAACATCTCAGGAAAATTCTTCTTAAAAAAGTCAGCGTTTTTACCGATAATATTCCTTCTCAGCAACGAAGATCTCAATTTTTATTATGATTTTTTTTCATAACGAGGAAGATTTGTCAATGAGATTTTATAACCGTATACCTGCAGTTATCATCAAACGCATGATTTTCCCGCCTCAGGCACTAAGAGGTTACCAAAAAAAAATTAAGCAAAGACTACAACCTGATCTCTCCCATTGACGAACTATCTATAATTTCAAATGCTTAACTAAAAATGAGAGGATTTAACCAATACTGGCATAGGGTGTGGCACGTCACGTATCAGTCGATTCGTCATAATAGTGACCTTGGTAACAATAAAACAAACAAAAAACGCCGGGCGCTCCGACGCAAGATAACCGGGGAAAAACAGGGGGGATTAAAAAGAGTATACTTTCCCTACAGAGAGGAGGGGTAAGCAATTTAATAGACTTCCGGCACCCCTTCTTCGCGCTCTTCGTACTGGGCTAATTCTTTTAACTCGATCACCTCTCTTGAGAGGCGTGCTGTCCTGTTCTACACCTTCGGGTAATGGTGATGGAAAACATCATCAGCGTTTTCTTTTTAAATCTTCCCCACAATAACTCAGCCCGTGGGCAAACAGCCTTGCCGCGAACCAGTGCGCACACGGTTGGTAATTTTTTAAGAAGTCTTATCATTTTTTTGTTCTTCGGTAGTGGGTAAGAGATAGTGTGTCGAAAACTTTTATCACATCGGGCGAACCTATTTCAGAAGCCAAAACCTCCTGAAGATGCTGGTACGTTGTAAAAGCCTTTTTCACACTTAAATCATTACGCACAACCAAAAACACCGCCGAAGGCGAGGCCTTCTGTATCGTCTTTTTTATTCCTTCAATTTCCCCAAAACTCGCTTCGGGTTTAAGACATATTTGATCCTCCATCGGCAATTCAGGATCATAATACCGGATTGGCCCAGAGAAATAAGACGGATAAAATATCACAACATCGTGAGGCTGTCTTCTTTGCTGAAGTGTTTGTGCTATCTCCCGTGTATGTTCATAAGGCATCCACGCTTGATGCGCTGTCCAGACAACGATGCTGTTCATGCTGATGATAAGAAGCGCGGCACAGGAGATCATGTATATTTTTGGGGATTTGATGGTGGCAGCCTGCACCCCCATAAACCCGATTAAGGGAATCAGTGCCGGCAGCGCGGTTCGTTCTCCAAAAATGGGAGCTTTTAAGAACGAAAACCCTATTAAGAGCAAACAATAGGTTGCCGCGGCAGCCAACAAGGGAAAACTCCGGCGCCAATTCCCCGTCCAAAGGCTCCCAAAAAAAACCACAAAAGAGCTGAATAAAACCGCCATAAGCGGAACCGCAATCATCGGACCGTATTTCTGCACGAGCGTTAACGTCCATGACAGGGAAGAAGCACCCAGCAAATAAGCGGCAACAAATCCAATCAGATCGATCGTCACCGGCGGCATCCACCAAGTCTCGGCAGTTCTGGCACGAACTCCTGCAGGCATAAAGAAATAATACTCCCCAACGAAAACAACACTGGGAATAACCAGACATAGGATAATGGGGAGTACGTTGTGTTTTTGATGGCTCGGCATACTGAGCAAAAGAAAAAGAAAAATGCTCGGCAGCAGCATTACTCCCACTAAATGCGTGGCAACCGCCGCCGTAAGCGCAGCGGTTAATCCGATATAAGAGAAACGGGTTCCCGGCTTCATGGCAATCTGTGACGCAAAGTAAAAGGACAAGGCCGTGGCAAAAAGAAGAAGTGAGTATCCGCGAATTTCCTGAGAAAAACGAAGCATGGCCGGCATAAAAGCACAACATATTCCGGAAATGATTCCGGCAAGAGGTGAATAGCCCCCAATCCATTTTATAACCACAATAATGGTGCCCACTCCCCAGATGAGGGAGAATGCCCGCAAAAATGGTTCCGAGGAGTTGATAAAAGACCAAAGTTTAAGGAAAATAAAATAGAGCGGTGGATGATCATATCCTCTCAAGTTCGTCATCACGTTACCATGAGATATCAAGCCGATCGAACTATATTCGTCGAGCCAGATTCCCTTGTTGAGTCCTAACGCGCGCAACCCCATGCCAAGAGAGACTACTCCTATGATTACCCAAAAAGCGCGCCGGGAGTTAGAACCCGTGATATTTTCTAAAATGCTTTTACAATCCACCATATCACGACCAAATTATTACCGGGTATGAAAGTGAAACACCCCTCTCTTATGCCGAAAAAGCGCGGTTATACTCTTTGAACATGCAGCGGTCCTGGATAAAAATGATACCATTTTTTTCAGCCAGCATTTTGGCTTCTTCGTTTTGAATCCCTTCCTGCAGCCAAATGATCGCTATATCGCCTTTCTCCTTTTTTCTTTCGATAGCTTCCTGGACAATGCTGAGCGCTTCTTCGGAAGGACGAAACACCTCAATGATGTCAATGTGCCCCTCTGCTTCTTTTAAATTTGAATAGCTTCGCTGATTGAGGATCATATCCGCGCTGGGATTAACGGGGATGATTGCATATCCCTTGGAAAGGAGGAAGGCGGGCACTCGATGCGCGGCCTTCTCAGGATTTTTCGACATTCCATAGACCGCAATGGTGTGGTAGTTTTCAAAAACGTCACGGATACGATCATTGTTTTCCATACAGTATTCCCTTTCATTTTCTCGCCTTTAACTCCAACCCTCCTTAAGAAAAGCTTAATTTTATGGGCTACCCCTTCTTGTTTAAGTTTAGAGGTCGTATTTTATACTTTTTTCCCCTTATTTTTTTTAACACTCTTTACAATTATTCGCAATAGTTAGCTACAACAATCCGCATCGCATCTGCTTCCGAAAAGCATTCTCAACGAAACCGCACCCAATCGAGTAGGAGGAGGGCTCACGCCCTCCGACCTCTCACACCACCGCACGTACGGTTCCGTATACGGCGGTTCATGAATTACCTTGAAACATCAAAACATTATCAAGCAGTGACACAAGTCCAGATTGATCAAAGAAGCGT
>DATEXU010000098.1:0-2559 GCA_035256645.1 Thermodesulfobacteriota bacterium
TTCCGGTAGCTGCCACCGACCTCCTAAGGTTTCATAGTGGAGAGCCTTTGCAAGACGCTTTAAAAATCGGGAGCGGGAGATTTCGTGAGCGCCGAACCTGAGGAGGTTGGCAGTACTCACCTGACAGTCAATCATGTCAAACCTCCATTTTTGTAACAACCGCGCCAGATAAACGAAAGCTACTTTAGAAGCATTTTCCATAGTATAAAACATCGATTCACCAAAGAAGACCCTTCCCAGCGAAACGCCATATGCTCCGCCAACGAGTTTGCCGGCAAACCAGCTCTCCACCGAATGCGCAAAGCCGGCTTCATGTAAACGGATGTAGGCTTTGATCATATCCTTGACAATCCAGGTTCCTTTCCCGTCCGGCCTTTGGGCACGCGCACATCCTTGCACAACTTCTTCAAAAGATCGGTCTAATGTTATCTTAAAAATGTTTTTTTTAATAACCTTAGAGAGGCTTTTGGAGACATGGAGGTTTTTTGGTTCAAGGATAAGCCGGGGATCGGGAGACCACCATAAAATCGGGGAACCTCCAGAGTACCAGGGAAAGATTCCTGAGCAATAAGCAAGGAGCAGCCTCTCCAGGGTCAGGTCACCGCCAATAGCTAAAAGACCTTCCGGTTCTGCCTCATCCGGGGAAGGAAAAACCAGCTCCTTGGGAAGTCGGTAGACTGTCAAGGGGTTACTTATAGACAAAGGAAAGAAGGTTGCTCTGATTATTATAGTCTATGAATACGTTTCCGCCCCCGGAAAGCTTTCCAAAGAGAATTTCTTCAGCCAGGGGATCTTTAATCTCTTTTTGTATCAACCGGGCAAGCGGACGAGCGCCATACGTCGGGTCATATCCGCTTCGCGCAAGCCAGGTGCGGGCATCTGGAGACAACCGGGCGTTGACCTTTTTAAAAACTAACTGCTCATTGAGTTCTGCCATAAACTTGTCAACAATCTTCTCCATAATTTCATGAGAAAGGGAATGGAAGTTGATAATGCCGTCAAGGCGGTTGCGAAACTCAGGGCTAAAAAGTTTCTCTACGGCCCTCAGCCCTTTATCGGATTTATCCTCGGACTTAATGCCATCAAAACCGATACTGGAGGCTGCCATCTCCCGGGCACCCGCGTTTGAGGTCATCATGAAGATGACATGACGGAAGTCAGCTTTTTTGCCGTTGTTATCCGTAAGGGTGGCATAATCCATAATCTGGAGCAAGATATTGAAGATGTCGATATGGGCTTTTTCGATCTCATCCAGCAAGAGAACGCTATAGGGATGCTTGCGAATCGCATCAGTAAGCAAGCCTCCCTGGTCAAATCCGATATACCCGGGGGGAGCGCCAATGAGCCGGGCAACCGTATGTTTTTCCATATATTCGCTCATGTCAAAGCGCAAGAAATTTACGCCCAGAACTGCTGCCATTTGTTTTGCTACTTCAGTCTTTCCCACACCGGTTGGCCCGATGAAGAGAAAAGAGCCGATCGGCTTATCAGGGATCCTCAGTCCTGCCCGAGATCGTTTAATTGCTTTCACTAAGTTATGGATTGCTTCATCCTGACCAAAGACTTTTTCTTTAAGCTCCTTTTCCAAATTTTGAATGTGTAATTTATCCGAAGAGGAGACACTGCGAAGGGGCACTTTGGCGATGCGGGCGACTACTTTTTCGATGTCTGCGGTTGTAATGTTTTTCCGGTGTTTATACGCCGGACTCACCTTAATAATTGCCCCCGCCTCGTCAATCACATCAATCGCTTTATCAGGGAGGTACCGGTCATTAATGTGCTTGGCGGCTAATTCTGCTGCGGCCTTAATTGCTCCGGAGGTATAAGTAACATGGTGGTGAGTTTCGTAGTAACTTTTTAGGCCCTTAAGAATTTCAATGGTCTCGGAAACGGACGGCTCAGCAATTTCGATCTTCTGGAAACGTCGGGAAAGAGCGCGATCCTTTTCAAAATAATTCTTGTACTCTTCATACGTGGTGGTGCCAATACAGCGAAGCTTGCCTGAGGCAAGTATTGGTTTAAGGATGTTTGAGGCGTCCATCGAACTTCCTGTAGTTGACCCTGCTCCAACCACCGTGTGGATCTCGTCAATCGCTAAAATTGCGCTCGGCAAATTTTTTAATTCTGAAATTACTCCTTTTAACCGCGCCTCAAAGTCGCCCCGAAACTTTGTGCCCGCCAAAAGAGAGCCCATATCAAGCGCATAAATCTCCGTATTTAAAAAAGCCTCAGGCAATTCACACTTAAAGATTTTTAATGCCAACCCTTCAATGATAGCAGTTTTCCCAACGCCGGGATCGCCGATAAAAATCGGATTATTTTTGAGGCGACGGCCCAGGACCTGTATCGTTCTTTCCAGTTCTGCTTCTCGTCCAATAAGGGGGTCAATCTGGCCCAATTTTGCCTTTTCAATAAGGGCAATGGTAAAGCGCTCCAGGTGACTTGATGGCTTTTGCTTCGCCCCGAGTTCACCTTCCTTTTCTTCGGAGGTTAATGGCCATTCATCCTCTCCTGCTTTTGGTAGACCATGGGAAATGTAGTTCAAAATATCCAGTCGTG
>DATEXU010000099.1:0-3003 GCA_035256645.1 Thermodesulfobacteriota bacterium
GAAGACATCAGGATGCTTTTTGCATTAATTCGACCCAAGTATTTCATTCCGATCGGAGGAACCGTTCGACATAACCGTGCCTATAAAGACATTGCAAATTCCATAAACATCGAAAGTGGTAGAGTTTTTGAACTCAAGTCAGGAGATATTTTAGAATTTAATCAGGGAAATGCAAAAATCTCCGGGAATATTCCCACAAAGGAGGTTCTGGTTGATGGGCTTGGGGTGGGAGACGTCGGCAATGTGGTTTTAAGGGATAGACAGCATTTATCAACGGACGGAATTGCAATAGCGCTGATTCAGGTTGATAGGATAGCTGGAGGGCTAATTTCACCACCGGAAATATTTAGTCGGGGATTTGTTTATCAGGCGCAGATGAAGGATCTTTTACAGGACGCGGGGAAGGAACTCAAAAACCGTTTGGAGAAAAGAGAAAAGATTGAAAAAAGAGAGGCAAGGTTTGTTGCTATCGATTTCTTGGAAAAGTATTTTTACGAAAAGACCGGTAGACGTCCCATGATTTTACCTTTAATCGTAGAAGTGTAATCATACCTCACGGGAAACCCTTTAGTAATTTTTTTATATATTTCAATATCCTTAAATTCTTGAGTATAATGATTTACACACGAGGGTTGTATTATGGTTAGAAAAAAATTCAAGAAAATTAAGTCAAAAAAAGCTTTCAAGGTAAAACTCAAGCCGGCTACAATTTATTCGATAGTACAGATTGCTTTTTATATTTTGGCAGGATTAATTATCGTTTCCTTCACCAGGCGGGGTTTGATATTGGTAAAATTAAATGATTTACTTTTGGGACTTTTTGCCTGGACGACCATCTTTTTGCCCTTTATTTTCATTTCTTTCGGACTTTTGGTTTCAAAACTAAGGATTCCTCTTTCCCAACCGAATGTAATTGTGGGTGTACTTCTTTTTTTTATGTCGATCATGTCTTTGACACAAGCAGGCACATTAGGTCAAACCTCTTGGGACGGAATAGCGACCCTGGTTACATCAGCCGGTGCTTTTATCATTCTTTTTGGCACAACGGTAGTTGGGCTCATTATCCTTTTTAACACATCAATTGATCAGGTGATTTTATTTTTTGTCACAATTTTCAAAAAATACGCAAATTCAGGGTCTTTAAGAAGGAATGGATTTCGAACCTCTCCCAAGGGAGAAATGAAAGTTTTGGGGGCACCCCAGCCGGGTTATCCGAGGATGGATGATAGGAAAAGCTTGGTTTCGGAACCTTTGGCTCCCAAACTCGTAAGTAATGTTGAGGGAGAAGAAAAGGTCTGGAAATACCCCCCGCTTTCTCTTTTAACGGATATCCAAGGAGGTAAGGCAGACAGGGGCGATATCAAAGGAAATGCGGCAACGATAGAACAAAACCTGGAATCTTTCGGAATTGCAGCCAGAGTAGTTGAAGTAAATTTGGGTCCTGCCGTTACACAGTATGCGCTTGAAGTTGCGTTGGGAACCAAACTTTCAAAAATAACCGCACTTGAGCGGGATTTGGCTTTAGCTCTTGCCGCTCCGACCGGGACCATAAGGATAGAGGCACCGATTCCCGGAAGATCATTGGTTGGGATTGAACTTCCCAATAAAGCCCCCGAGTTTGTTCCTCTTAGAAAGATGCTGGAATCGGAACAAATGAGGCAGGTCAAAAGCAAGCTTGAGGTTGCACTTGGGCTTGACGTCTCAGGGAAACCGATTCTGGCAGATTTAGCCAGGATGCCCCATGTTCTTGTTGCCGGGCAGACAGGCTCAGGTAAAAGCGTTTGTATAAATACTTTCCTGTCAACACTTCTTTTTAGGGCATCCCCTTCGGAAATAAAGTTTATTTTAGTTGATCCGAAAAGAGTTGAACTGACTACCTATAACGGAATACCCCATCTTTTAACTCCGGTAATAGTTGAACCGGAAAAGGTTATTTCGGCCTTGAAGTGGATTATGAGTGAAATGGACAGGCGTTATAAACTTTTTGCACAGGCGGGATCCAGAAATATAGACGCCTATAACGAAATGTCTGGTTTTCAGGCTCTCCCTTACATAGTTTTAATAATCGATGAGTTGGCTGATATCATGCTTTATTCTCCGGTTGAGGTCGAAGACGCAATAACCAGGATAGCCCAAATGAGCCGGGCGACCGGGATACATATGGTTCTTTCTACTCAAAGACCAAGTGTCGATGTTATTACTGGATTAATTAAGGCTAATATTCCCTGCAGGATAGCTTTTGCGGTTGCGTCTCAAGTAGATTCTCGGGTAATTCTTGACGGCCAGGGTGCTGAAAAACTTCTTGGTCGCGGAGATATGTTATATCTTCCTCCCGAGCAGGCAAAACCGGTAAGAATACAAGGTGCTTATGTTTCAGATAAGGATATGAACGCACTCGTTTCGTTTTTAAAGACTCAGGGAGTTGAACCCCAATATACGGAAGAAGTGACAACAATGACCAAGTCAGGTGTACCATCCATAGCTGGAGTTGGAGGAGAGATTGATGAGCTTTTTAAAAATTCGGTTGAAGTTGTTTGCCAGTATGATAGGGCGTCGGCATCGCTTTTACAAAGAAGGCTTTCGATAGGCTACGCGAGAGCCGCAAGAATTATTGATCAACTTGAGGCTGCAGGGGTTGTTTCACTTGCCGAAGGATCAAAACCAAGGGATGTTTTAATAAGAAGTGCGGAGGAATTTTTTGCTGCAAATGCCAGACAAAACGAAACTTCTTAAGCCTGCCTATAAACAATGAAAACTATTGGAGACTACCTAAAAGAAGCACGCATCAGAAAAAAATATTCCGTAGAGAAATTAGTGAGAGAAACAAAGATAAAAAAGGATTTTATAGATGCTATTGAAAAGGAAGAATGGACAAAATTACCGGAATCCACGGTTGTCACGGGATTTGTAAGAAGCATAGCCAATACATTGGGACTTAACCCCAGTCAGATTCTTGCTTTCTTGCGCCGGGATTATCCGCCCAAGAATGTTGCAATTAATCCT
>DATEXU010000100.1:0-5364 GCA_035256645.1 Thermodesulfobacteriota bacterium
CTACGCTTCGAAATGACATATTGTAAAGCTGTTATTGAAACACTACACTAGCAGATTGGAACCGATAAAGCCGGCCACGCCCGTGACACTAAGATGTGTTTACTCATGTATTATCTCATAACACGTGAAAGAAGCGAAGAACGAGGTGCGAAAATTCATTTTTGTAACCTGTTTTTTTAATTATTCTCGTAATCCGTTGGTCTTAAAACCTTTTGCTTAGCTACCCTCAACGGTTAATTTTGGTGATTTCCAGTGAAACAAAAAGGAAAAGAAATAGATGGTAAGTATAATAAATTAAAAGATTAATTATATCAAGTGAATTTCAGTGAAGAAGGGCAAAAAGTGGGTAAAACGAATTAGAAGTCCGTTGCTCTATCCAGCTGAGCTACAGGCGCAAACATTTAAACTATTTATGAAAAAATATCAATAAAAAAATCTGAACCTTTTATTTTCTTTCAGACTACAGAAGTCAAGTAATTTATTTTTAAGTAGCTTATCTTTTTTTATATTTTTAAATAGACCAAGAATTTTGTCAATAGGTCATTTCAAAAGAATGATTTACCTTAAAATTTTTTGTTGACATAACGAGCGATTATTAGTAAAGATTCAAGTCTATTGGATAAAAAAATCCAAGCATGAGGGGTGTTTAAAGTTACGAAAAACCTTTACAGTTTGTAAAAAAAATATATTTTATCGCTCTGAGACTCCGCTAACCAACGAGTTCCTTTCTCTTACAAACTCAGGAAATCTCAAGGACTTAGATCTCTCTTTTTCTGACTTTTTGGATTGGAATGGCTATTGCACTCTTTCAAAAAAAAATTAAAGAGGAGCAGCGGAGCAGAGAATTTTTAGAGTTGAGATTCCACACTACCGTGCAAAAAAAAATTAAGCCTCAGCTGGCCAAAATTCACCACCAGAAGAAAGGAGTTTTACAATGAAGTTCGACTTTACCGAAGAACAAAAATCAATGATGGAAGTTGGGCGGGATTTTGCCGAAAAAGAGATCCTTCCCACTCAGGAACAGGATGAAAAATCACATCATTTTCGCAAAGAAACCTTTAAAAAGATGGCGGAATTGGGATTTTTTGGCTGTGTTATTCCGGAAAAATATGGCGGCAACGAAACCGGGCACCTGTGCGCGGCTCTGTTAACCGAAGAGATCGGCCGGGTCAGCGCTTCCTGGACGTTGCCTTTTAATATGCAGATGTGGGGACCCGCGTTTACTATTCTTAACTATGGTAATGAAGAACAGAAGGAAAAGTATATTCCGGCGTTAGTGAACGGAGATGTGATCGGCGCGTTTGCCATTACGGAACCGAATTCCGGTTCGGACGTGGCGGGTATGGGAACCACGGCAACCGAAACTGATGACGGGTATATTTTGAACGGGCAAAAGATGTGGATTTCAAACGCTCAGACAGCGGATATGTCGTTAGTGTACGCGTATACGGATAAGGCGAAAAAACATAAAGGCATTTCCTGCTTTTTAGTGAATATGAAAAACAATCCGGGCATCAAAACCGCGGCGATTGAGACCAAACTCGGGCTTTTTTGCGCTCCCACCGGAGAAATAGCTTTTGAAGACGCGAAAATTCCAAAATCAGCTCTCCTGGGACAAAAAGGCGAGGGTTTCAAAATTTGTATGTGGCAGCTCAATAACACCCGTTTGGGTTGCGCGGCTCGCGGCGTGGGAATCGCCCGCGGGTGTCACGAACATGCAATCAAGTATGCTTTGGAGAGAACTCAGTTTGGTCAACCCATTGCTGAATTCGAGATGATCCAGGATCAACTCGCCCTGATGTACGTGGAGTACGAGGCCGCGAGACTTTTAGTGCTCAAGGCTGCTTATGAAAAAGATCAAGGGAATATAGGTAATACCTTGTCAGTTTCTACGGCTAAATATTATGCCGCCGAAGCTGCAGTCAATGCGTCGGGTTTAGCAATGAAAGTCTTTGGAAGCTATGGATACTCGAGTGAATACCCGGTAGAACGATTTTTTAGGGACGCGAAGTCATTACAGACCGTAGAGGGAACCTCGAATATTCAGAAAGTCATCATTGCCCGCGCCATCCTGAGTAAATGATAACTCATGTTTCCAAAAGGAGGGAATATAGATGAACATTGTTGTTTGTGTTAAACGGGTTCCCGATACCGAAACCAAGATAAAAATCGGTGGAGAGGGAACGAAGATTGACCCCGCTGGAGTGGAATTTATTATTAGTCCGTTCGATGAGTTTGCGGTTGAGGAAGCGATTCGCGTTAAAGAAAAACTCGGAAAAGGGGAAATTACTATCCTTTCTCTTGGTTCGGCGGATGCCCAGACCATCATGAGAAAAGCGTATGCCATGGGAGCGGACAAAGGTGTCCATTTAAATGATCCATCAGAATGTCAGGATACTTTGGCGGAAGCCCAGGCATTAGCAGCAGCATTAAAAGGGATGCAGTTCGATCTCCTGCTGTTCGGAAAGCAGGCGGTGGATTATGATAATGGAGCCGTGGGAGTACAGGTCGCCAAGCTCCTCAATATTCCGGTGGTCACCCGTATCATAAAGTTAGATGTTGCCGATGGGAAGGCAATTGTGGAGCGCGAGAGCGATATGGGAAAAGAGATCGTGGAAGTAAAATTACCCGCCGCGTTTACCGCTGAGAAAGGGTTGAACGAACCCCGGTATCCCAAGCTCATGGATATCATGAAGGCCAAGAAAAAACCGCTGGAAGAAAAGCCGGCTCAATTGGAAGCTCCCAAGCTTAGTATTGTTAAAATGGATTATCCACCGGCACGTCCACCCGGAAAGATTGTGGGCGAAGGAGAAGAAGCGGTACCGGCACTGGTTAACTTGCTTAAAAACGAAGCTAAGGCTTTATAATTGATTGGAAATGTTGAAGAGAATTCGTTTACACGTTGGAGGTAACAATGGGAAATAATGTACTAATCTTCGCTGAACAAATGGGAGGGAAGTTTCGATCGGTCGCATACGAGGCGATTTGTCAGGGAAAGAAAATGGCTCAAGGACTCGGTGGAAAAGCGATCGCCGTGGCGATTGGAGCAGGTGTTGAAGCCGCGGCTAAGGATTTAGGGCAATACGGAGCGGATAAGGTAATTGTGGTGGATAACGCGAAACTTAAAGACTTCACGGTGGATGCCTACGGAAAAGCTTTTTCCGAGGTCGTAAGCAAAAATGATCCGGCAGTTGTCTTGTTAGCCGCCACGTTCCAGGGCAAGGATTTGGGAGGTTACGCGTCCGCTGCTCTCGGAGCTCCGCTTTCATCCGACTGTACGGAATGGGCTTCCCTTGATGGTGGTATTCAAGTAAAACGACCGATTTATGCCGGCAAGGCATACGTCACCGTAAAATTTAATAGTCAACCCGCGGTTATTTCTCTGCGTCCCAAGGTATTTTTAGCGGATGCACCGGATGCTTCAAAGAGCGCAGAGGTCGAAAAGATTGACCTTGCCCTTTCTGATGATGATTTCCGCAGTGTGGTAAAAGAAATTATTGCTAAAACCGCCGGTAAAATTGATGTTATTGAGGCGGATATTATTGTTTCCGGCGGAAGAGGTCTGAAGGGTCCGGAAGGGTTTGCGGTTCTTGAAGAACTGGCGGGATTGTTAGGGGCGGCTGTGGGCGCTTCCCGAACGGTTGTTGATGAGGGTTGGCGGCCTCATAGTGATCAGATCGGCCAGACCGGAAAAGTAGTTTCCCCAAAACTTTATATCGCCTGCGGGATTTCTGGCGCGATTCAGCATTTGGCGGGCATGAGAACGTCAAAGTGCATTGTGGCGATTAATAAAGACCCCGAGGCTCCGATCTTCAGTACCGCTGATTACGGTATTGTGGGAGACCTTTTTAAGGTGGTGCCGGCCCTTACGGCAGAAATAAAGAAGGCGATTGGATAATTAAAGATCTCAAAAGAGGGATACTGTATGTTACCAATAGCAGGCAAGATTTTTCTTTTAGTGCTGATAGGTATTACGGCTTATTTTTTTACCAAGCGGGCGCAATACCTTATCAGTTTGCTTAAACTGGGAAAACCGGAAGACCGGTCGGATAATCCGGGCGAGCGATTGCGTTTTACCCTGGGGCAGGTTCTCACACAGGCTTGCGCGCTTAAAAACGTCACCCGCAAAGATTTAGCCGGGATCGGACATATGCTTCTGTTTTATGGTTTTTCCTTTTTTGTGGTGAGTTATGGGTTCCATATTGCGGAGGGATTTTATGGAAAATTGAATCCCTCCCTTTTGGGATCATTATTTAACAATGTTTTCTTTTTCGTGCTTGACCTGGCCGGACTGGTGGTCATTGTTTCAGTTATTTGGGCAGCAATACGACGGTATGTTGTAAGACCCGAACGACTGGTGCCATCGCTTGAAGCGGGCATTATCCTGATCGTTGTTTTTGTATTGATGATACTCAGTTATTTAGTGGAGGGATTCCGCCTTGTAGCTGAGGCGAAACCGTTCGCGGACTGGGCTTTTATGGGTTCGGCTTTTGCTCAGGGGATAGTGAATATAGGGTTGCAGGCACACGCTCATACCCTTTTCATATCCTTTTGGTATCTGCATCTGATGATAGTTTTTGGATTCGGCGTCTATATCCTTTACTCCAAGCACCTTCATGTGCTGGCCTCTCATCCCAACCTTTATTTTCATTCCACCCGGCCCAAAGGAACGCTCCAGCCGATTAAAGATTTTGAGTCAGCAGAGAGTTTCGGAGTTTCTAAGGTCACAGATTTTTCCTGGAAACAGCTCCTTGACCTTTACGCGTGCACAGAATGCGGACAGTGCAGCGCGAACTGTCCGGCAAACAATAGCGGCAAACCGCTTAAGCCCAAAGATGTTATCATTAATCTCAAGCATAACCTCTTTGAAAATGGACAGAAGCTGCTCGCAAAAAAAGAAGGGGAGGAGGAGCTTCTGATCGTGGGTTCCGTAGTTACCCATGATGAAATCTGGGACTGCACTAATTGTATGGCCTGTATGGAGGTTTGTCCGGTAGCGATTGAGCACGTTGATAAGCTTGATGACATGCGGCGTTATCTGGTGTTGATGGAAAGCAATTTTCCGGCAGAGGTTCAGACGGTTTTCCGCAACATGGAAAACAACAGTAACCCGTGGGGAATGGGAATGGCCACCCGGGCTGATTGGGCCAAAGACTTAGGAGTAAAAGTTCTCTCGGAAGCGCCGGGCGAGTTTGATATCCTCTATTATGTGGGATGTGCGGGATCTTTTGATGACCGCTATAAAAAGGTTGCCCGAGCAATGGTTAAAATTATGCAGGCTGCGGGCATCAACTTTGCTATCTTGGGCACTGATGAGAAATGCTGTGGTGATTCAGCGCGGAGGATTGGAAATGAATACCTTTT
>DATEXU010000101.1:0-5286 GCA_035256645.1 Thermodesulfobacteriota bacterium
GATAGACATTTGGAGTGACATTCTTTATAATCATTCTTAAAACGGAAGGCGAGAAGCGGTTATAGGCTTAGGTGGAGCAAGGTAACATTAAGATAAAGACCACGTGCTCAAGAAAAGCTCTTGGAAATGTCCAAACTGTGGGCCACCGGCTATGCCGGTGGTCATGACTCTTTCACAACCAACTTGTTGATTCGAGCTGGCGACGTTACGTTAAAAGAAAAAAGGAAGGTTATTATCATGTTTCGGGAGACACCTTTGCACATTGGCCATTTTCGTCTCCTGGCCCAACTGGCAGAAATAGGAGCGATAATAATGCCTCCCGTTCCTGCATTTTATCACCATCCCAAGACCATTCAAGACCTCATTGATCATACTATTGGTAAGATACTTGATCAATTTGACTTAGAACATCAATTATTCAAGAGGTGGGGAGAAACAAGAATGTGAAAGTTGAGATATCCGGTATTAAAGTTTATTGATATAGGAAGAATTAAATTTACAAAATGTTAGATATAAGTTAAAAATTTACCGAACAATAAAAAAGAGGTTAAAGCTAACCTCTTAATTTTGTTGATGGAGCTGACGGGGATCGAACCCGTGACCCCTTGACTGCCAGTCAAGTACTCTCCCAGCTGAGCTACAGCCCCAATTTTTTAAAATAATATATTTTAATTTTTGAGAATGTCAACTAAACTTTAATTTTTCCCGGCAATAATCCCGAAAATTATTTACCCCGATAAAAAACTCTCTCATCATGATGACCCAGTAGTATTGGCCTTTTCGAGTCAGAAGTAAACTATTCCCTTGTTTTTTTAGTCCCCCGGCAATCCTGAAAAATAAAATCTCTGACCATAAATATCGGTAAATATTCTCTCCGACTTTAGTCTTCAATGCTTCCAGGTCAAGTTTCAGCCCAAAAAGCTTCATCAAAAAATCATAACGCGCTTTTTCTTTAATTGAAAAATCCTTTTTCGCGGCAATCGGGAGTTTTCCCTCATTAACTATTCGGATATACTCTTTTATATCAAACGTATTCGCATAGGCGCTTCCCCCAAGATAACCAATTGCTCCGCTCCCGATTCCTGCGTATTCTTCAAAGTTAACCACATATTCATCAATCATGGCTTCACTTCGGGAAAAACACCAGGCGGTTGCCGGCTTGTAATGAGGCGATAACAAAGAGGTGATTATGTGATAAAACTTTTTTTCCCGCTCATACTTCACGACTCCTAATTTTTTTTTGATCAGCACCTGGGTGGAAGACGATACCATCAGCGGATAATAGGTTACCTGGTCAACCGCCAAAGCAAGGATGGTTTCAAGATCTTTTTCTAATATCGCCGGGGTTTGAGGAGGAAAATTAAAGATAATATCAACGTTGAGGGTGTTGAAATTACCCTGGGCGTGTTTGAGCTTTTCCGCAATCTCCTGCCCGCTGCCGTATTTATGATATCTTTCCATTGCCTTGAGCAAGCCATCGTCAAAGCTTTGGACCCCCACGGAAAGACGGTTTACCCCTACATCTTTGAGGATCTGGATATTTTCCCTGGTCACGTGGTTAGGATTGGTCTCAACGGAAATTTCAGTCGTTGAATAAGTTTTCTTTATCAATGCTAAAGTGCGGGTTAGTTCATCAATGAGAACCGTGGGGGTTCCTCCCCCCACATACACTGCCTTAAAATCGTAGCCTAAGTTTTTATAGAGAAGGATCTCTTTGCGTAAAGCAGCAAAATAATTTCGGGCCAGAGGTGCTTGAAACACTTCCCGATGAAATGAACAATAAGGACAAAGCTCCTCACAAAAAGGCACGTGGAGATATAACAGGGTGGGGATAGCGTCTTTCTTCGGGGGAATAGTCAAAGAAGCCGCAGGAGAGAATCGGAGGTACCGGGCATTTTCTTTACGGGCAAAAGATGTTATAAAATTCTCAATCAACATAGGTTCGGGTAGTATTATTTCTTGATTGAAAAGGCAATAAAATTTTGGCTGCTTTAAATTAGCATCTTTAGGTAAATTTTTAAACTTAATTGACACGTCTCATGCGTAGCTCTCGCAAAAAAATAATATCATTTGTCTTGATCTTCCTGGCTTTTGTTGTCGGATCAGGAGTTTTTTTAAAAAATCAGATACAACCCCTTTGTTTTAATAATGAGGTTTCTTCTGAAGCAGAGGTTGCAAAAGTGATAGATGGGGACACCATTGTCTTGGATGGGGGTGAAAAAGTCCGGTATTTAGGAATTAATGCTCCGGAGATAAGGGTCAGGTACGGAAATCAGTGGATACCAAAAGCACAGATATGCGGCGAAGAAGCAAAGACTTATAATCAGAAGCTGGTTGAAGGGAAAAGGGTTCGCCTGGAATATGACCAGAAAAAAAGAGATGATTACAACCGGATTCTGGCTTATGTCTGGGATGATGGAGTCCTGATCAATGGGGAATTGCTCAGAAATGGTTTGGCTTTGGTGGATGTTCGGTCCCCCAACCGCAAGCATCAAAAAATGTTTTTTGACTTCCAAGAAGAGGCGCGTGATTTTCACCGGGGTATATGGGGAAAAATTGAAGGCCATACTTTTTTTGAGCAGGAGGCTTTTAAATTAATAGGAGAAATTGGAGTGGTGCAAGGCACAATAGTTGGTGTTACTATTGGCAGGGAAAAGGTGTGCTTGTATTTTGGAAAAAACGGGGAAAAGGACTTTACCGGGATTATTTATAAGGACAACCTGCAAAGTTTTCCCTGGGAAAGCAAAGACTTAACACATTCTTTTTTAGGAAAGAAAATAAAAATTTACGGGTTTGTAAGAAATTATGGTTGTCCGGCGGTTATTATCTCCGCACCGAGCCAAGTGGATATCTTGAATTAGCCGAGATTGAGTAATTTAAGCCTTTACTTTTTTTGCTTTTTCTTTGGTTTAATGTCTTTTTTCTCGGGTTTACTATCGTTCTTTTTGGGTTTAATCTCTTGTTTACATTGGTTATTAAGGAATTTTCTTAAGTAAACAAGCTCTTTTTCGTCAATTCGAAGAAATTTTATCCCTGTCCTATAAAGATATTTTCTGGTTTTCTTGCAATGGACTACTTCTCCCTGAGCCAGAATAATTTTATCCTGCTCAAAGGCCATATCCAGATCAATGACGTTGCCGGGCTCAAAGGCTACCGCAGACTCAATGAGAACGCCTGATTGACTGAGGTCGTGTACCGCGGCCATGTTTCCCGGTATTTCAACTAAGCTATCGGGATCATAGTGAGTAAAAGAGATGAGTCGGGAATAACCTAAACGCAAGTACTGACGTTGCTCGACCGAAATTTTTTTCGCAGGCTTCTTTTTTTTGGGCATGGCGCTCCTCTGAAAAAAAATAACCTTAACCTCATTTTATGTTTGTCTTATACCAGAAGATTGAAATAAAATAAACCAATATTTTTTTGTAACGAAACATCATTCATGAACCAGAAGACGCTCATCGTCCTAAGTTCCCCTAAAACGCTTTCGGAAAACATGACGTGAGAAACAGGAAAAACAAACCCTGGGGGGTAAAACCATGAAAGAAATTGATGCCAAAACCAAAATCTGTGTTCTCATCGGTGACCCGGTGGAACATTCCTTTTCTCCGCTGATCCATAATGCCGGCTATAATGCATTGGGAATCAATTTTGTTTATGTTGCCTGTCTCGTAAAAAATCTTGAACACGCCATAAAAGGAATCAGAGCGTTAAATATCCGGGGGGCAAGCATTACCATTCCCCATAAAGTCAAGGCAATTAGTTATGTGGATAAACTCGATGACTTAGCGCAGAAAATCGGTTCCATCAACACCATTGTGAGTCATGAGGGGGAGCTCATAGGATATAATAGTGATGGGATGGGGGCTTTAAAGGCTTTCCGGGACCGCGCCATCGACCTTAAAGAAAAGTCTGTTTTGGTCTTAGGCTCCGGAGGGGTGGCCCGGGCGATCACCTTTTCCCTCGTCATGAGGGGTGAGGTAAAAAGACTGCATATTCTGGGAATTATCGAGGACGAGATGAACATTTTGATTGAGGACCTCAGAAAAACCGGAAGGATTGATATTCAGGGGACACGTTTACAGGAAGATATTCTCCAAAAGACTCTTAGTACATCGGATATACTCATTAACTGTACCCCAATAGGAATGTACCCCAAGACCGATGAAAGTCCGGTGCCGAGCAGTTTTCTCCGGTCAGGGCTTCTGGTTTTTGACGTGGTCTATAACCCTCCCCAAACCACGCTCCTCAAAGATGCTCAAAGAGCCGGCTGCGTGACTGTTTCCGGCCTCGAGATGTTTATTAATCAAGCGATCGTTCAGTTTGAACTTTGGACCGGAGAAAAAGCTCCGGTTGATGCCATGAAAAAAGTTCTCCTGGAACAGTTCATTGAGGGATAAGAGACTTGAACATTGTTCTGATCGGATACCGGGGAACCGGAAAATCAACCATCGCTAAAATATTATCAGCCCGTCTGAAATGGCCCCGATTCAATCTCGACGAAGGGATCGTGAAAGACACGGGAATGAGTATTCCTCAGATTGTAGAAAAACACGGCTGGGAATTTTTTCGGGACCTGGAAGCGAGGATAGTTGAAAAAGCCGGTAATATGGACAAAACCATCATTGATGCCGGAGGTGGGGTCGTGGTGCGGCCTAAAAATATTGAGCGCCTTCGCCGGAACGGGGTTATCATCTGGCTTAAAGCCAAACCGGAAACTATCATCAGCCGGATCAAAGAAGACACCAATCGTCCCTCGCTTACCCGGAGAAAATCTTTTTTAGAAGAAGTACAGGAAGTCCTCGCTGAAAGAATCCCCAAGTATCAAGCCGCTGCCCACGTGGCTATCGACACGGATAACCTCTCTCCTCAAGACGTTGCCGAAAAAATAATTGAGGCCTTCAATCGTTTTAACGCCGGCTAATACCAAGTCGCCTTCATTTGCATATCTTTGTTGTCTCCTCGTTAGTTCTCGCAAATCGTAAAAAGTTAAACGTAAGGTGTTAAAACACTTCACACTTCACATTTCACGTCTCACTTTTCACGTTTTGACCGTCGCCGCCTCGATCTGCTTTTGAATGCAACTTGGTATACATCCTGCAATTACCACATTTTTTTCGCGACTGAAAAGCGAGTGGATTTAACCAAACTGTCGCTGGCGGATAATCTCATAGAGCACTACGGCAGCCGCAACCGAAGCATTCAAGGAATTGATTTTTCCGCGGGTGGGGATAGAGAGCAGAAAGTCGCAGTGTTTTTTAACCAGCTGGTGCATGCCTTTTCCCTCAC
>DATEXU010000102.1:0-10689 GCA_035256645.1 Thermodesulfobacteriota bacterium
AACTGATCATACCGACAGATGGTAAGCTTTTTGCCAAAGTGTTCAGCTTTTTTCTGTGCCGGGAGAATATTCTTTATGGCCTCAGTTACGCCAGGATATAATGAGATTTCAACCTGATCGATGGCTTGCCATACGGCGTCACTTGCCTTATGGAGAAGGGAGCCGTTGGTAGTTAAGGTGAAATGATCGCTGATGCCGGTAGCCCGTGCAGCCTGAATAACAGCATCAAGATGCCCATGCAGCAACGGTTCGCCGCCAAGTACTTTAATGAATTTGGGACGGAGATATTTGGCGAGGACAGAAAAGTCCCGGTAGACTGTTGCCGGATCAGCATACCAACTGGGAATCGCGGGTGAGGCGTGATTGCAATTACGGCACGTGATATTGCAATGATCAACAACTATCAACTCGAGATGCGTCGGTGTTTCGATAAAACCATTAACGATTTTATTTTTTACCATGGTTTTGCCGGTTGTTGTCATTGAGTGACCTCTGATAATCGGGTCTTTTTGCTTCAAGAAGAAATCGTCTGTCGCAAGTTTCTGTATCCTTGCGAAGGTACGAGGCAAAGAGAGTTTTTGTATATTTGACGAGATTGCTAAGTTATATTGTTTTCCGTCTGTCGGCAAATGAAAATAATACAAGAATCAGATGAATAACTTTAATTAAAGCCTTGTTCATCAACATATAATGCGGAGACATCCCGATTCCTCTGTAAAAAAATTAACGATAACCTTTAAGAGGGAAAAAGTCAACCAAAAGGCACTATCCTGGAAAATAAAAACCCCACATTTCTGCTGGGGTTTTTTTCTGAGGAACTTGTAGAAAGGAAAAGTGACTTGGTACGAAATGACTCTGAGAAAGAAAAAAATTATGGCCGGTCAAAAAACTTGCCCGGCCATAGAATGAGGAGGAGAAGGAATTGAGGATTACCCTCACAATAAGCCTCTACCAATAAAATAAAAATAAGGTGAATTATTTATTTTTAACAATAAAACACCGTATTTTGATTCTGCGATCCTTTGTGGAGTCCCTGGACAACCAAACTTAGAATCAATCAAATTCGAGGAAAAGGGGAGGGGCTGCTTTTCCTTAAAATCCTTCCTTTCATCACGGCGTTCGGTGGATTCCCGAGCCCGAAAAGTCCGCTATACAGGCATTCCCGATAAAAAATACTGTTTTTACCCCATTTAACGCCAAGGATTTTAAAATTATAATTATATAAAAACCATAGAACAAAACGAAAGGAGATCATAGACATGAAGAAAGAAAAATTTGAATGCGCTGCCTGTGGTGTGGCGTACGATCACGAAACATCGGTAAATGAGTGCCGGGTCTGTCACCGGGCATACTGCGATGAGTGCATAGATGAAGAAGGTCTGTGTGTTCCTTGCGGAGAAAAAGAAAAGCAAAGTAAATGAATTGCTGATGTCGGTAGCCCAAAAACAAGGCAAGGACGCAACATTGTTTATGGTGATTCGTATAAGACGCCAAATATTACTTTAGTGTCAGTGTTAGACATCAGTGTTAGTATCAGTGATAGAAGGGAAATTTTTCTACTATCACTTTTATCGTTCAGTTCCCAAATAGTTCTAATGGGGTCGGGGTTGTAATTAACCTCTCAAATAAAATTCGTTATTGTGTGTTCCCCCCTCAACAAAAAAAGGCTATCACCTTTCTACCTACCAATTGGGCCTTATCATCTCAAATAATCACGCATTCTCCTCCGCGCATCAGAGAGCCTTTTTTTTGATCCAGGAATTGATTTAGTTCTCTAAAACCTATTTCTCCCCGTGATACCTAAACGAAAGATTCATTCTTGCCCGGTATTTACTGACTTTTCCATCTTCAACTACTATATCCAGCTTTACAACCTCAGCAATCCTTAGGTCTTGAAGAGATTTACCAGCGGTTTCCACAGCAATTTTAGCGGCTTCTTCCCAGGAAGTTTTGCTTGTCCCGACTATCTCTACAATTTGGTATGTGCTATTAGCCGTCATAATTGGTTCCTCCATTTCTAATGAATTTAATTAAAAACCATCCCAAATCTTAGACCAGTCGCCTAATTATATGCGGCGGCAAAATCTATGACACACATACATTTATGGATTCGATGCCGCCCAACTGCGACACCAACGAACTTGAAGGTGCTGTCAAGGAGGTTTCTTCTGTGCCCCCGTGACGATACTCCATCGTCAATGAGTAATGAAGTCACTATTCTTCTGGCCTCTTTATTACCGTAGGCGATATTCTCTCCAGAAGAAATGTGGCACTTGCCATATCGGTTAAGCCTGCTTTTCATCGTCGAACCATCGCTCCCCGTGTGCCCGGTTGCCCCGGTTCTTTCCTGGTCTTTGGCATGGTCACGCGCGGCAAGCGTGAGCCCTTTCTTTGGGGACAATGGCAGCAGCGGCTTATACGCTTGAAGTTCTTTGACGCATTCGTCAAGCGCGCGACGGCCTTCCACAGTTGAAATGGCAATCTCCCCAGGAAACTGCAATAGTTTGTTGTGATAGTAGGCTCGCATTGGTATCAGGTATTTGCGCGCGTATTCAGATGGGTCAGCTCGCACCAAGTTTATTTCCATAATTACTTGCCGTTCAATCTCCGTTAGATACTCGGCATGCGCGATAGTATCATCAATGCCCTGCAGGCGTGACCATTGGTAATCGCCACTGTTTTTTGATTCTTGGTTAGAGCTGCTGAGGTCTGGGCGTGCGCTGTTGATGGTTGCGCAGGAGACCCACACCGCGGAAGCTAACAAAAGACCAAAAAACTTGGTATGCATTGCCTGCCACCTAAAATGAATTATATGCGCTGAGAGCCATGTAACCCTGTTGATACCGTTTCTATATAGCACCCCTGATCCTTTACAACACATCGACCGGACTCGCACGTCTTTGCCCACTCCTCAAAACAAAAAAGACCGATCACCTTTTTTATTCAGCAATCCGGCCTTATTTTATTCTCATCACTCATGGAAGTCCCTTCTTCAGTAACACCCATTTTTTGTACCGCGATTATTGGTTTCTGGGTTTTGATAATTTCTTTTCTTTTAACCCGTGTGAGGAAAAAAGTCAATAATAATGAAATATTCTGGGAATAAAAAACACGGCATTTCTACAGGAGGTGCGGGAAAATAGAGGATGTTTATCCTCTGTGTGAAACTTACCAACCTTTAATATTTTTTGTAAATAAAAGGGCCTTAAATCGAGACCCCTTTACATTAATTGTGCGGATAAGAGATAGAAAAAAAAGAGTGCCGGGTAGCAATTGGACTCCCTGTTACCATTTTATTTTTTTACTTCTCAAAATGTCCTGTGCCTCTTTATCGCCTGATTTTGCCGCTGCTTTCCAATCCTCAATTGCCCGCTGGCGGTTACCAAGTTCGTTGTAAGTTTTTCCCCGACACCGATAGGCTTCCGCAAACTTAGGGTCCAGTTCGATCGCTCGGTCAAAATCCTTGATTGCCTGCTGGTAGTCACCAAGTCCGTGGTAGGTATTTCCCAGTTTGAAATAACCCACTGCAGCCTCTTGTATTTTTTTCAATTGACCTTTTAAGGCACACTCTTTTAAAAGAATGTTGCCCTCTTCGTCTTTGCCATCGCACCTACCGATGACGGTGACCTGTACACCACTGCCTATCTGGACGAGAGCCGTATCATCCCCCTTTTTGAAGAAACACTGAATTTTGAAAATCATAGCCCTTGTTTCGAGGGCTACATAAACAGTATCACCAATGTCCTTACCAACATTGGCGACAATTCCCGTGACAGCGAGCGATTTGTCTTTGTACCGCGTATCTGCAGCAATCTGATTGTTTTGATATTCAGCCATAAGTTCGTCGGCAGCTATCCTGATCGGCCTTTCTGCCGCTCGCGAGCCAGCACCCAGAATCAAAAATTCTAAAGCTATAAGCAGAGCAAAGATGGCCCCAACCTTCAAGCTTATTTTATGCCTTGTCGCCTTATCACGGTCCAGGTAACGAATCATTTGCAATAATTTTCTCCACTGTATTATCTAACCACTCGTCGTCTTCATATTCTTCTAAGACAGGAACGTAGTTCGTTTACCCCGGTAGAAAGGTCCCGCTTGCCATATTGGATATCAAATAATCTAACGGGGTTTACTTTGTTTTTCCCAATGATTATAATCAATAAAAGCTATTTTTCCTCATTCGATAGTGCTTTTAAGAAAGATCGTTTTCCTCAGGCCAAACAAAAAAGGCCTATCACCTTTTTTATTCAGCAATCCGGCCTTTTTATCTCAGGAAATCATAGAGCCGCTCTTCTTCCGTTATCTCTTTGAGTTTTTATTATTAACATTTCGCGATCGAGAAGCCCTGTTAGAAATTATTCAACCCGGTCAGCCGTGAAGTTTTGATGCAGATGCATCCTTACTCCGTCTTGTTTCAGAGGCTTACCGAATTAGCAGGACTTACCTTTTTTGCTGTTCATACTTCTCTTATTGAAACATTCCCTCACTAAATCACAGCAGAGTTTATAAAAAAATATGTTCATAGTCTGTGTTTAAAACTTTATAACCGCCTCAACGAGTTAAAGTGCTCCTCCGATTTTTTTCCCTAACTGAAAGCAGGCCTTTACATCTTCTGAATCGGGAACATAACTGACTTTCAAGCCCGGGTCAACGATTTTGAGATTCATTTCCTCAAGTTCCTTAATTATTAATTTTACTGCTTCCCCGCTCCATCCGTAAGAACCAAAGGCGGCAGCAATTTTGTTTTTTGGCCGGAGTCCTTTTAAATAGGTTAAAAAGTCACTTACGGTGGGGTAAAGACCGTTATTGATCGTGGGGGAACCAATAATAATAGCTCCGGCGTCAAGGATCTCGGTGATGATATCACTGCGGTGAAATGCCCGCAGGTGCATGGACTTGGTCTCAACCCCTGCTTCCCCCAGGCCTTCAACGATAGTTTCCGCCATTTTACGCGTGCTTTGCCACATGGTGTCATAGATGACCAGTGCTTTTCTCTTTGGTTTTTGAGTGCTCCACTCAACGTAAGCGTTAATGATTTTACCGGGGTCTTTTCGCCAGATAATGCCATGATCAGGGCAGATGATGTCAATAACCAATCCCAGAGAGGTTATTTTTTCTACCAGTTTGAGAATTAAATCAGAATAGAGAAGAAGGATATTAGCGAAATATTTCCGGGCATAGTGCATAATCGCTTCTCCGATCTGGTCATCAAATCGCTCCAAGCCGGCATAATGTTGCCCAAAGGCATCACTGGAAAAAAGAATTTTCTCTTCCTTGGCGTACGTCACCATGCTGTCCGGCCAGTGGAGCATTTTGGTTTCCAGGAAGGCCAGCGTTCTTTTGCCCACCTTGAGTTCTCCGCCATTTTCTATTGGCTGATAGTTGAGACCCGGAGAAAAATGTCGAAGAAGATTTTTATGGCCCATTTTGGAACAATAAACGGGTTTATTTTCACCAATTTTATGCATCACCCTCGGAAGCCCGCCGGAGTGGTCCATTTCCGTATGGTTGCTGATAACACAATCAATCTTTTTCGGGTCAACGATTTGACTGATCCCGTCAATAAGGTCATCGGCAAATTCCTTTTTTACGGTGTCAACCAAGGTGATTTTTTCATCCAAAATCAGATAAGCATTATACGTTGTCCCCTGTTCGGTAGCATAACCGTGGAAGTCCCGAATATTCCAGTCAATTGCGGGTAAACAGTAAATCCCTTCTGTTATCTTTACGGGTTTCATCAGTTTCTCCTTGAGGTTTAATAAAGATTATATTAAATCCATCAGCTCTTATCTGCAGTAAAATGATTGCGCGTAGGTTTTTGGGAGGGGAAGATTATTTTTGCCACTGTCCCCTTACCATTTTCACTGGTTAAGCTGAGGGAAGAGTTGGGATGATCTCCGATAATTCTTTTGCAGATCGGCAGTCCTAAGCCGCTCCCATGTTTTTTGGTGGTAAAAAAAGGATTAAATATTTTTTCTTGATCAGTTTTTGAGATCCCGGGACCATCATCAACAATTTTTACCTCAACCATATTATCGGTTACACCGGACTGGATTGAAAGATTACCGCCTTCTTCTATAGCCTCAACCGCATTTTTTACTAAATTGAGTAAAACCTGTTTTAGTTTCTCCTTATCCCCCTCAATAAAATTTCCCTTTTTCTCCGTCTTTAGGGTTGTCCGGATATTTTTCTTTTCCCAACTATCCTTGGTGAGAAGATACACTTCTTCCAACAGGTCATTGATATTAAGCGTTTCAAACTCCAAATTTTTCGGAAGATAAAACTCTCGAAGTTCCAGGAGGAGACTTTCCAACCGCCTGATCTCTTCAACAATAATAGTCAGCTTGGAAAGTTCTTTTTCTCCGGTGATGGTTTTTTTTAATTGTTGAGCAAAACCGCCGATAAGAATAAGCGGGTTTTTAATCTCATGAGTAATTTCTGCCACTAACTGACCGAGCGCGGCTAAGCGCTCTGATTGTAAAAGCTGTTCCTGTAAGGTTTTGGTCTCGGTCACATCCCTGATTAAGGCAGTAAAATAAAGTTTTCCCTCTACCTCGGAAACAGAAAAAGAAATAGAGGCGGGAAATGTTTCCCCACCCTTGCGGGCGGCTATAAACTCAGTCTCATGGCCGATCAGGACCGGCTTTTTGGTTTTAATGTACCGCTCGACCGCTTTATGGTGATTTTGACTGCACCGAGAAGTCAAAATGGTGTCGAGGTTTTGTCCGAGCACTTCCTGCCGGCTATAGCCAAAAATTTTTTCTGCTGCCTGATTAAAGAATATTACTGTGTGATCTTGATCGATGGTTACGAATGCCTCGTTGGTGTTTTGGACTGCACCTTGAAGGATCGTTAATTCCTTGATCGCGCCACGTTGCTTTTCATTTTCATCCATAGCAATTTTCGTGAATAAGGCTATTCTTTCTCAAATTGATCTTTTGTGGCGCCGCAGACCGGACAGCACCAATCAGCGGGAAGATCTGCAAACGTGGTTCCTGGTTTCACTCCCTGCTCCGGATCACCTTTTGCAGGATCATATACATAACCACACACTGAGCATACATATTTATCCATAATGAACCTCCTTTTTTGCATATACCGATCTTTCGCGATTTATTGAACAGTCATCAAAAGGTTCTTAACCTTTTTCTCGATTTCATCCCTTAGGGCGCGCATAACCGCAATGGGTTGATTGGTAGGGTCGGGGAGATTCCAATCTTGCCGAGGAACAGAAGGAAAAAATGGACATTCTCCTCCACACCCCATTGATACTATTACATCCGGTGTAAAGGAAGGTGAAAGTTGTATGAATGATTTGGGTTTGCGAAAAGCCATATCTATTCCTTTTTCTTTCATCACGGCAACCATCAGATCATTTATTTTTTCTCCGGGGTTATTTCCGGCGCTTTCTGCTTCAACGTTACCCCCCCCATACAATTGGGTAAAGGCTTGCGCCATCTGACTCCGGCAGCTATTTTCGTTGCAAAGAAAAAGAATTTTTTTCCTCGCGAGAAAATGTCTCACTAAAAAATCCGCTTTTTCCCGAGCATCCTTTAAGGCGGTAGGGTGTTTGGTAATCTCCCCGGGTTGGTCAATGCTCCTAAAAGTGAGACTATCGCTATAACACGCCCCCACGGCATCAAAAAAATACTTCATGGTGAGCGTTAACCCCTCAAAAAGATTCTTGCCCTTGGTTGCTCCTACGGAGAGCACGTAACCTTTTCGCCACTGGTGGCCGGGATCAGAGATTTTATGGATATATTTTCTTGACCACAGGGTTTGGCATCGGTCAATCAGGGCTTTTAACTGCGCCGGGACGTTGTAAAAAAATATCGGAGTAGCAACTACTATAACATCCGCTTTCCAGAACAACGGATACACCTCTTGCATTTCATCATGAAGAGCGCAGAATCCTTCCCGCTCACAGTTGCCACAGCCGATACACGGATGTATTTTTTTGCTCGCTACGTCAAGGGTAAAGGTTTCCGAACCGAGCTGTTGCGCTTCCGCTAAAAAGGCAGAAAGCAACGTAGTGGAGTTTCCTTGTTTTCGGGGGCTGCCCTGGATGCCAAGAACATACATGGTAACCGCGTCCCTTTGGTGCAGGTATCATTTTTTTTGATAAAGAGGAGACATTTTTCTCAGCGTATCAACCGTTTTTTTCAGCACTTCCAAAAATCGGCCAATGTCATTCTCGGTAGTATCACGACCATACGTTATCACCAACGTTCCCTGGGCATCAGCGTAATCTCTCCCAATGGCAATAAGCACATGAGAAGCACGAAGCGATCCCGAGGCGCACGCTGATTTTGTTGCAACCGCAATATTTTCTTCGTCCAGCATTAAGACAATGCTTTCTCCTTCGATATATTTAATGGATAAGGAAATAAGATTGGGTAAGGAATACTCCGGGTGTCCATTAAAAATAATATCGTCAATATTTTCCTTTAACCCGTTCGTCAACCTTTCTTTTATCCTTTTGAGGTGATTAATGCGGGATTCCATTTCCTTGAGGGTAATCTCCGACGCCACTCCCATGCCGATAATCCCGATCAGGTTTTCAGTCCCCCCGCGTCTTTTATTTTCCTGCCCACCTCCATCGAGTAAGGGCCAGAGACTCGTTCCTTTACGAATATAAAGGCCACCCACTCCCGAAGGGCCATTAAACTGATTAGCAGCAAAGCTGAGTAAATCGATCCCCAGGTCATGAACGTCAATAGGGACAACACCCACTGCAGTGACTGCATCACAATGGAAGGTTATCTTTTTTTCTCGGGCAATTTGTGCGATTTCTTTTATAGGCTGAATGGTTCCGATTTCATTGTTTGCATGCATAATGCTGATGAGAACTGTATCATCCCGTATCGCTTTTAGCACATCATCGGGTTTTACCCTTCCGAACTGGTCAACAGAAACCGACGTGGTATCATAACCCAAGGTTCGTAATGTCCGGATAGGTTTTAAAACGGCATTGTGTTCAATATCCGAGGTTATAATATGCCTTCCTTTATCTTTTTTAGCGAAAGCTACCCCTTTAATTGCATGGTTATCCGATTCAGTTCCACAGGAAGTAAAAATTATCTCATCGGGCGATGCGGTAATGAGCTTAGCAACCTTCTCTCGAGCTTTTTCGATTTCTTCCGCAGCTTCTTCTCCTAATTGGTGTGCACTCGAAGGATTACCATAGTCCTTTTTAATTGCTTCAATCATAGCGTTCTTAACTTCAGGCAACAGCGGATTACTGGAAACATAATCTAAATTTATCGTGTTCATCAGTGTTCTCCTCCCAATCACAGGTTACATGCTCAGCTTAATCTCGATTTTTCGACCACACATCGCACACGCCTTCTCTCCTGCATGCATTTCCGAATCGCAATAAGGGCACTTGCAGCTTTCTTCTTCCGTATAACAATGATAACCTTCGGTTGTATCCTGCTCCTTGACTTTTCCGGTTTTGCGGTTTTCGTAATCCTTGATTGCCATTTGGAGGGCATCGGCGCCTAAGTTAGAACAATGAAGTTTATTCTTTGGCAGGTCATCCAGTGCCTTGGCTACTGATTCTTTACTGATTTGCTTTGCTTCATCCAGGGTTTTTCCTTTAGCCATTTCGGTTACCATGCTGGAAACGGCAATCGCTGCGCCACATCCAAAAGTCAAAAATTTGATGTCTTTGATGCGGTCATTAGCTACTTTGATGGTTATTTTCATCATATCACCGCAAATAGGGTTTCCTACTTCGCCAATGCCATCAGCTCCCTGAATCTCGCCTACGTTGCGAGGATTTTTAAAGTGATCCATGACGGTTTTAGAATACATGCTTAACCTCCTGTATCAAAAAACAAAACACATTGCTTCTTCTGGTCAATAATTAAACTTTTTTGATGTTCTCTACGAGCTGTGAAATTTGGGCGCCCAGATAAACACATTGTTTTCCTTCCATGCACGCATCCGCATCCTGTGATTCCAAATGAGTTTTAAGATGATGTGACCCCTTTTTTAAATCAACGATCCAGACCTTTTTATTCTCATCGAAATTCGTTTCCACGTCAATCCCACACGCTCCTATTTCCGGATAGAGTGAACTTATTTTTTCACATAATTTTTGTTTTTCCTGCATGACGTTCTCCTTGTGAAGTTGATTTACCCCGTTAGAAATGCCCCGTGCGGAAGCATGGGGTAAACTTAAAAATTCTTACACTTTTTCACACGGGTAAATGCCCCGTGTGAAATCCTTCTAACAGGGTTTACTCAACACGTATTTAAAAAGGATTGTAATTCTTCTACCTCAGTCATTGGTTTTTTGCAACTAAACTGTTCGCACACATATACCGTTGGCTTTTGATTACACGTAATCATTGGGGTTATAAAAGAAGATAGTTTTGCGAGTCGCTCCCCCTCAGAACCTTCGGATTGCAGCAGCACGATTTTATGCGGAAGAAAACTTTTTTGAACCAACCGGATCATATCCTGTGTGGTTTGATTTTTTTTGTCTCCTCCAATGACAATCTCCTGGGCCGGGCCTAAGGCGAAGTCAAGCGCCTGCAAAAAATGAGTTGAGGCAAGAGGGTACGCAGAAATCTGAGAAGAAAATGTTTGCACCATTCGATCCACTTTTTTTTCTAAGTCACCATTTCCGGTCATGCGACTGAGTCGCACCATTGTTAACGCAGCAACTGAATTGCCGGAAGGGAG